>JBDTQP010000009.1:0-25830 GCA_039932125.1 Gemmatimonadota bacterium | reverse complement strand
CAAAGGGCACACCACCGAGTAGGCCTCTTGCCAATTTGTACCCACCGCGGAACGTGGCGTTCACCAAGAACGGGAGCGCGGCGCTGATCACCAATGAGGCAGATTTCGTCACCGTAGGTCGCTAAGCTGAGGCCTACGTTTCGCTTGTCTAACTTCACGAGCGCCAATAAATTGCGCTCCTGATGCCGTTCCGCGTTGTCTTCCTCACCCACAACTTTCCCCGTTATTCCGGAGATCTCTCCGGGGCCTTTCTCGCGACGCTCGCCCATTCACTCATTGCGCGGGGTCACGAGATTCGTGTACTCGCCCCCAGCGATCTGGGCGAGGTGGGTGCACCGGAGTTCGAAGGTATTCCCGTCACCCGTGTTCGGTACGCCCCGCCCGCTCATGAAACGCTCGCCTATCGCGGTAACATGCAGGACGCGATCCGTCACGCTTCAGGATGGCGCGCCCTCGTGGGACTCTGGCGATCGCTGCGCCGCGCGGCTGCCACGGAGCTGGAGAAGGGTGCTGATGTCGTTCACGCGCATTGGTGGGTCCCTGGCGGCCTCGCGACGCCACCCGGTCCGCCGATGGTGCTCACCGTGCACGGCACCGATGGGGCGCTGCTCAAACGGTCGTCCCTTGCACGCTGGGTGGCGGCCCCGGTGTTTCGTCGCGCCAGCGTGGTAACGGCCGTTTCGCAGAGTCTGGCGACCGACCTCCGCGCTGCGACGGGTCGCGAGCTCTCAGCCAGTCATGTGCAGCCAATGCCGGTGGATGTCTCGGGCTTCACCAGCTGGAGCGAGGGCGGCACGGGGCTGATCGTCGTCGCCCGCCTCACGCCGCAGAAACGGATTCACCTGGCCCTCGAGGCGGTTGCGGTCATGAAGAAGCAGGGGCGGCCGGTTCCGCTCCGCATCGCCGGAGACGGCGCTGAACGCGAGACGCTGGAAGCGCGGGCCGATGCCCTCGGCGTGAGGGATCTGGTGACCTTTCTTGGTGCGGTTCCTCCGGCCGATGTCCCCAGGATCCTGGCGAACGCAGATGCCATGATCTTTCCGGCAGAGGGAGAAGGTTTCGGACTTGTCGCCGCGGAGTCCTTCATGGCCGGTGTTCCCGTCGTAGCGTGCCGCGACGGCGGAGGCGTCCTTGATATCGTTCCGACGGAAGGTGCCGGGCGCATCAGTGAGCCGGAAGCGGCATCACTGGCTCAGGCGATAACCTCGGTCATTGATGATCGGCAGGCGAAGGCGGAGGCGCGGCGCTCAGGCCTGCTGTGGCGCACCCAGCTCGCGCCGGACACCGTCGCCACAGCCTGTGAAGGGTGGTACCAGGAGGCGACAAGTGCGTGAGCCCGATCGATGAGCGGCAGTAACCGGGGCCGGCACGCCTGGCGCGTACTCCAGGCGCTCGCCGCACTGATCATTCTGTTCTTTCTCATTCGTGACGTCGGTGCGAATTGGGAGAAAATACGGGCGGCCGATCTCGCCTGGCATATACGTCCGTTATTCCTTGCGGGCGGAGTGGTGATCACCTGGGGAATGTACGCCATGCTGATCTGGACCTGGCGTCGATTCCTGCACGACTGGGGCGGACGTCTCAGTTTTCGTACGGCGGCAAGAATCTGGTCGGTCTCGAGCCTCGGGAAATACATTCCAGGAAAGATCTGGGCCATCGCCGGCATGGCGCTGATGTCTCAGCGAGCGGGCGTGGCTCCGTGGGCGGCGACTGCATCCGCGATTCTCCTCCAGGGTCTGGCGGTTGGAAGCGGGGTCGTCGTCGTGGCCCTCGCCGATACCTCGGCCCTCGAGGCGCAGCATCCGTTGCTACGCCCGATCCTCGGGTTGCTTGCCGTGGGAAGTGCCGTTGGGGTGGCGCTACTGGTATCACCGGCACTCTCGAGCATGCTGCTCAGGCGATTCATGAAATCGTCGGCCATCGGAGCACCGCGCCCCGTCACGATTGTTGTCGGAATCGTGGCGAATCTTCTCGCGTGGATCGGCTACGGCGTCGCCTTCTGGCTCATGATCCTGGGGACGCTGCCCGAGGCCAGGATCCCGTTAGGTGTGGCGATTGGTTCTTTCACTGCGTCCTATCTCGCCGGTCTTCTCTTTCTGCTCGCCCCCGGCGGTCTCGGTGTCCGGGAAGGAGCCATGTACCTCATGCTCCAGGGCACGATTGGGCCAGCCGCCGCTGCCGCCCTCGCAATCGCATCGCGTTTAATGCTGACATTGACGGAACTTGGCGTCGCCATTCCGTTTCTGGTATTCCCAGGGGAGAACACCCGTGTCCCAACCTGATTCCGAACGACCCTCGTTTGAACCGCGCTGGCCAGCGCTCATCGCCGCCGTCGTGTTCGTTCTGGCGGCAATGACTCTGTGCGCCCCCATGCTGGGCGGGAAATTTCTTGCCGGCGGCGATCAGCTTACGGCGGGTTTCGGATTCCGCGAATTTGGAGCCCAGATGTTTCGGGAGACAGGATCGATCCCGCAGTGGACCCCGTTCCAGTTTGGGGGCATGCCATTCATGGCGGCGATGCATGGTGACATCTTTTATCCCACGGCATGGCTTCGCTGGTTCCTCCCCATCGAAACCGCCATGAACATCGCCTGGGCCGGCCACATCATTCTGGCCGGCCTGTTCATGTACCTCTTCTTGCGGGCGCTTCGCCTGGGGTGGACTGCCGCGCTCGCGGGCGGGCTTGCCTACGAGCTGACCGGAATACTCACATCGCTGGTGAGCCCGGGGCACGATGGCAAACTGTTCGTGTCCGCACTGGCGCCACTGGTTTTTTTCGCCCTGGTGCGAGCTATTCGTGATCAGCGGCTCTGGGGCTATGGGCTTCTGGCTCTTGTTATCGGACTCTGCCTGCTGAGTCCGCATTATCAGATGACGTACTACCTCCTGGTCGCGGCTGGAATATGGACCATCTACCTCACCTTCTTTGATCCCGAGCGACCCACCACGCTGCGGTGGCCCACGGCACTCGGTCTTGCGACCGCTGGCGTCATCCTGGGACTCGGCATTTCCGGGATCCAGGCGATGCCATTTCTCGATTACATCCCCTTCTCTCCACGCGGAGCCGGCGGCCCGAGCGCTGGATGGGAGTACGCGACCTCCTACGCCTTTCCAGTGCGGGAGCTGTTCACCACGGTCCTGCCACAGTTCAACGGAGTCCTGGACCTGTACTGGGGCGGCAACTTCTTCAAGGCGCACACCGAGTATGTCGGGGCAGTGGTTGTTCTCCTGGCATGCCTTTCGTTTGGCGCACCGGGGCGTAAGCGTCTCATGGTGGCGCTCGCAGTGATCGGGGGACTGTTTCTGCTCGTCGCGTTCGGAGGGCATACTCCGTTCTATCGGCTCTGGTATGAGATCATGCCGATGATGAAGAAGGTCCGCGCCCCTGGCATGGCGTTCTTTCTCGTCGCGTTCGTACTCGCGGTGTACTCAGCTATCGGGGTGGAACGACTGATCAGAGGGGATGTGCTCTGGCGAAGAGTCATGATTGCCGGTGCGGTTCTTGGCGGACTGGCCATTCTCGGCGCGGCGGGAGGGCTGCAGACAGTCGCCCAGGCGCTGGCACCGCCGGAACGCATGGACGTTGTGGCGAGGAATGCTGTGGCGCTCCGCACCGGCTCGCTTCGATTGCTGATCGTTGTACTTGCGATGGTGGGCGTTCTCTGGCTCATCTTCCGAGGCACCATACGAGGAGCTGCTGTCGCGGCCGCGCTCGCGATAGTGATCATCGCCGATCTCTGGAGCATCGACCGGCTCTTTTTCCAGTTTCAGGATGCACCCGCGACGCTCTTTCGATCTGATGCGATCATTGATCGCATCAAGAGCGCGACACCTCCATTTCGCGTGTTCGATATCGGCCAATGGAGTCCGGCTGGAAGTGCGGTGTACTACCCCTCCTATCTCATGGTCCATCGAATCCAGTCGATGCTGGGGTACCATGGAAATGAGGTCCGTTTCTATGATGATCTCCTCGGTGGGAAAAACGAATGGCGCAATGCTATTAATCTGGGGCTCTGGGATATCCTGGCGGTGAGGTTCATCATCGCTCCAGATTCTCAGCCCATTCCCGGATTTCATCTGGCCCTGGGACCCGCCCCAACGTTTGCGGGCACACAGGCATATCTCTACGAGCAGGATTCAACACCCAGTTACGTGCGCGTGGCCAGTGCCGCCGCCAAAATTCCGGATGACCGCATCGTGGCAACCGTGACCGATCCACGATATCCCATTGAATCGCTGGTGCTCCTGCCGGATTCGAGCTCCGTCAATCCGGCGCCGATCCAGGGCGCATTCATTCCACCAGCTCCGGTAACCGCGACGCTGTCTGACTGGAAACCCGGTGAAATGACAATCGCACTGGCCGGCGCCGCCCCCAGGGAATCGTATCTGCTGGTCAGCGAGACCTGGTACCCGGACTGGCACGCAACCGTCGACGGGGCCGTCGCGCCGGTCCTCAGAGCAGACGAAGCCTTGATGAGTGTTGTCCTGCCTCCCGGTGCAAAACAGGTTCACCTGGTGTTCAAGGATCATGGTTATGCCGCCGGAAAATGGGTAACCCTGATCTCGGCACTGTTGACGTTCACACTGATACTGGCACCGGCCTTTGCTCGCAGGAGGGCCACGGGTGTTTAGGCGCATCCTGGTGGTAGTGCCGACATACAACGAGTTGATGAACCTGCCCCACATTGTCCCGGTGATCCTGAGTCAGGATCCCCGGCTCCACATCCTGGTTGTCGATGACAGTTCGCCGGACGGAACCGGTGCGCTCGCCGATCGCCTTGTTGAAATAGAGCCAAGAGTCCACACCCTCCACCGCACGAAGAAGGAAGGTCTCGGCAAAGCCTACATCGCAGGGTTCCGCTGGGCTCTCGAACGCGATTACGAAGTGATCTTCGAGATGGACGCCGACTTCTCCCACGACCCCGATCGACTCACCGATTTTCTCAATGCCATCGAGGACGCCGATCTCGTCATCGGCTCGCGCTATGTGAAAGGCGTGAATGTCATTAACTGGCCCATTTCACGACTACTTCTTTCGCTGGGAGCCAATCTCTACGCTCGCTGGGTGACCGGGCTGCCGCTCACCGACTCTACCGGGGGGTACAAGGCATTTCGCCGCGCGGTACTTGAAGCAATCAACCTCGATCGTGTGCGATCCAATGGATACGCATTCCAGATCGAAATGAGCTTCCGAGCCTGGAAAAAAGGATTTCGGGTGGTTGAGATCCCGATCGTCTTCACTGACCGGATGGAGGGTCAGAGCAAGATGCATAAGGGGATCGTTCGGGAAGCTGTCTGGATGGTCTGGTGGCTGCGTCTCAGATCGATATTTGGGAAGCTTTAGAAACAATTTTGAGGTTTGAGCGATTATCCTGGAAGACCGCTGGAAAACCACGGGATGTGATTCCGAGAGAGCATAGGATTCTCCAGCTCAAGGCTCGCACAGAGGTTTCACCTCGCACCCCTCAACCTCAAACCTCAAACCTCAGACCAGCCAATGCATTTTTTCAAAATGACCGGGTCCGGCAACGATTTCATCATGCTGGACGGTCGGGAGACCGGGCCGGGGGAGTGGCCAGGGGAAAGGATCCGGGCGGTGTGCGACCGGAGACATGGGGTTGGAGCCGATGGTCTCGTCATCCTCACCCTCGAGGCTGCCGCGGTCCGCATGACCTTCTTCAACTCGGATGGCTCCGAGGCCGCCATGTGCGGAAATGCGGCCCTCTGCAGCACCACCCTCGCGACCCGGCTCGGAATGGCCTCGGCAGACGGCATGCGCCTGGCCACCAGGGCAGGCACCTTTCCCACCCGGTACACGGGTTCCAACTGGCAATCAGCGCTCAACTTGCCGGACTTCCCCCTGCCCATAGTCGTACCCATTGCGCTAGGTCCGGGTGAAAAGGGCATCTGGCTCGCCACTGTCGGCGTCCCCCACTTGACGATCCTGGTCGAGGATGTGGATAACGTGGACCTCGACAGCCGGGGCAGGGAACTCCGTTTTCACCCTGAGACCGGCCCGGCTGGAGCCAATGCCAACTTCGTTTCCCGGTCGGAATCGGCCCCCGATGGGTCGTGGTTCATGCGCACGTTTGAACGTGGCGTCGAAGGAGAAACACTGGCCTGCGGAACCGGTGCAGTCGCGTCGGCGGTTGCACTCGCCTGTTTTCACAATGTCAATCTTCCTATGGAACTGGTGAGTCGCGGAGGTCGTCCGCTTGGAATCACCGCGACTATCCGCGAGACGGTAGCGTCGGACGTCTGGCTCAGTGGCGAAGGAAGACTGGTATTCGAAGGGAATTTTCCCACCTGATCCTGCTCCAGGTTCCCCGGGCGGAACCTGTGCCTTGGCCCCTCCACAAACATGGCAGGGAAGTTTTCCTCACTTATCCACAGTTCTCATCATTCTTACTTAACATAACATATCTTATACGACCTATATGTCAGGCCACTGTCAGCTTGGTGGGAAGGCAGAAAAAAGCCCCCAGAAGTTGTGATTGGGGGCTGATTTAGACCAGATATACTGCCGTTTTGCTTACATGGTACCCTTCGTCAGTTCCGCCAGCCGGACCTGAGCCTCGGTAAACGGGCCGGTCTTAGGGTACTTGTCGATCACCGTCCGATACGAGGCAATTGCCTGGTCGCTCTTGCCGGCGTTTGCGTAGGCTCGCCCTGCTTGTACCAGGTAGTCGGCCTTCAGGTAGTCAACTCCAGCCGCCTGGGAAGCTGCGGCATAAGCATCGCCGGCCTCGACAAAGCGGTTGACGTTTTCGAGGGCGGCTCCAAGCAGACCGTTGGCAGCGGCGGCATACTGGGGCTCCGGGTTCTTCTTCAGGTAGTCCCGGAGCCTGCCTATGGCGAGCTCAGCCTGGCCGCTGATAAGCCGCAGCTGATTGATCGCTATCTCGGCATCCTGCGCGGCGGCAGTCCCCGCATAGGTGTCGATCAGCTTCTGATACTCGGTCGAGGCCTGAGGGATGTTGCCTGATTCCGCAATGTTGCGGGCCTGGCTCAGCGAGCGGCTGGCAAATTCCTCACGCCGGCTCCGGGCTGTCGCCAGAAACCAGACGACGAGGATCGCGGCTGCAAGGACAGATCCGGCAATCAGCAGCAGTTTCCGGTTTGCCTGGGCCCACGCGAGCGAACGGTCCGTGGCGGATGCGGGTGCAGTAGGTTGTGCGGTCAATGTCGAGGCCATGAAAAGTCCTGAACGGTTCGAAGGTGCCCCCGGCGAGACTCGAACACGCAACCCTCGGTTTAGGAAACCGATGCTCTATCCAGTTGAGCTACGGGGGCAGAACCCGACAAATAACGCCGATGGACGGCTGTAAGTCAATCAGGACCCACGTCATAGACGGTCACTGATCGACACGGGTTTCTCTGTTCAAAGCAGGACAAGTGACCTGACTGAAGCGCCTTCCAGCTTTTCGCGGCCGCCGAGAAAGCCAAGCTCAAGAAGAAAGCTCCAGGCCACAATCTCACCACCCAACTCGGTAATGAGTTGAGCCGCCGCTGCGGCGGTTCCTCCAGTCGCAAGGACGTCGTCGACGATAAGAACACGGTTCCCTGGCCCAGCAGCGTCCTCGTGAGCCTCCAGGACGCTGGTCCCGTACTCGAGCGCGTACTCGCGCCGCCTGGCTTTGAACGGCAGCTTGCCCGGTTTGCGGATTGGAATGAATCCGGCGTTCAGAGCGACAGCCATTGCCCCACCCAGGATAAATCCCCGCGCTTCGATCCCGGCAACATGAGTAACCCCAGCCACGAGAAAAGGTCCAGCCATTTCCCCTATGGCATCCCGGAGCAGGACCGAGTCACCGAGAACCGGGGTAATGTCCTGGAAGAGAATACCTGGCTTGGGGTAGTCTGGTATGGCGCGAAGCTTTTGCCGAATGGCATGGTCCAGAGTGGAAGACACGCAACAAATGCCTCAGGTGGATTGTCCAACTACATGATTTCAAAATACTTCTGATTGATGTTATGATCCAAAATATCACGCCGCTCAACACTGGTAACCTTCGCGAAAGCCGGTCCGTCGCGGAGGAGTCCCTGCAGCTCGTCTATGGATTCCCCGGGACCAGTCACGACCACCTCGACCGTCCCGTCCGGGAGGTTTCTCGCGTGTCCGTGCAGCCCGAGCCTTCGGCTGTGGCGTGCCACGAACCAGCGATACCCCACTCCCTGCACCTGCCCCACGATCAGAAAAAGTGCCGCCATTATCCTGATCGCGGCCGCCGCCGCCGCTGCCAGACAATGTAAAGAATGATAAGAATGATAAGGCCGGGCAGTATGTACTTGAGGAGCACTTCGTGAGCGAGCGCCTGGTAGGCCGTTTGCTTGAGCTCAGCTTCATGAGTACCGACAAACCACCCGATGTACGTCAGCACGGCGCACCAGATGCCGGCCCCGATCCCAGTAAACAGCGCGAACTTGGCCAGGTTCATTCTGGCCATGCCGGCGGGAATGGAGATCAGGTGGCGGATGACCGGCAGAAGCCGGCCCACAAAAGTGCTGATTTCGCCGTGCCGGAGGAAGTATGCTTCGGTGCGATCGAGCGACTTGTTGGAGATCAGGACATACTTGCCGAAACGTCGCAGCATCGGCTCGCCGATGAGAACGGCAAGGTAGTAGTTAACGAGCGCCCCAAGAATGCTGCCGATAGTTCCAGCCGCCAGGGCCAGAAACGGATCCATCCGTCCCTTTGCGGCGAGGTATCCGGCCGGAGGCATGATCAATTCGCTCGGCAGCGGCAGGATGGATGACTCGATTGCCATCAGCAGCACGATGCCGGGATATCCCAGAGTCGAAACAGTTTCGATGAGCCAGTTGATCAGCTTACCCACTGGTGGCGCTCCCGGTGTCTGATGGGTTGAACCCGAACTGGCCCAGCAGCGGAACGAATCGGACGTCCCCCAGCGCGCTTCGGCGGAACTGATCGCCGTCACGTTGAATGAGCGTGAGCGTCTGACAATCACGGTCGCCGATCGGAATGACCAGCTTGCCGCCGTCTGCCAGCTGATCGAGCAGGGGCTGAGGGGCTTCGGGTGACGCGGCCGAGACTATGATCGCGTCGTAAGGTGCATACGGTTTCCATCCCAGGGTTCCGTCTCCGACCAGCACCGTAGCATTCCGGATTCCGGCCGATTGAAGCGACTCGCGCGCCGTACGCGCCAGGGATTCCAGCCGCTCCACGCTGAACACCATGCTGGCCAGGCGAGCCAGCAGTGCGGTCTGGTATCCCGAACCGGTCCCGATCTCCAGCACCTTCTCTCGTCCGGTAAGCTGTGCCACTTCAAGGGACCGAGCCTGAACGTAAGGCTGTGAAATGGTCTGTCCGCTGGCAATAGGAAGTGCCGAATCCTCATACGCCCGGTGCCGCACTCCTTCGGGCACGAAGAGATGACGCGGCACGTCGCCGACCGCTCGCAACACGGCGAGGTCGCGAATTCCCTTCCCTCTCAGCGTTTCGACCAGCTGGGAACGATACCCGCCAAAGCTGTCCGTCATTAAAGCTCCAGCTGCCAGCTGCGCACGGTCTCCAGCAGTGGATAACTGGTTAGATCCATATGCAGCGGTGTCACCGAAATGTAGCCTTCAGCCACGGCGCTATGATCCGTGTCTTCGCCGCCCGTCCAGGTGATCGTACCGCCACCGATCCAGAAAATTTCTCGTCCCCACGGGTCTTTCATCTTCGTGAGCGATTCGGAAAAATACCGGCTCCCAAGCTTGGTCACCTTGATGCCGCGGACCGCATCGGCCGGGACCGGAGGGAGATTCACATTGAGCAGGGTCTGCGGCGGGAAATCCTTGACTGCGGTGATCTGGCGGATGAGCTGCCCCAGCAACGTTCGATAGCTTGCCATCGTGTCGGGATCATGGCCCGCGAAGGAAATTCCAATGCCGGGCACCCCAAGCGTCACCGCCTCCATGGCCACGGAGACCGTCCCGGAATAGAGAACATCTTCTCCCATGTTGGGTCCGTGGTTGACGCCGGAAAACACGAAATCGGGCCGCCCCTCCGTGAGCAGGGCGCCAAAAGCGAGGAGAACACAATCAGTGGGAGTTCCGTCGACCTGGTATGCACCGTCGGGTCGGTGAGCCGCCCGGAGTGGCCGGTGCAGTGTCAGCGAATGTGAGGTGCCGCTCTGTTCCCGGTCGGGAGCAACCACGGTTACACTGCCTACCTCGCGGCACGCGTCCGCGAGTAACGCCAGCCCGGGAGCGAGAATGCCGTCGTCATTACTGACCAGAATTTGCATGGGCGGGAAGATAACGCAGCATCAATTGTTTCATAGCTGTACCATCCCATGAAATGGCCCCTGCTGGCATGCGTCTGGATCGGTGGATTCGACAACCGCGGTGCGCGAAAACACGAGAGAGGCGAGACACAAAAACAACTCTAAAATCAGCTGGTGAAACGCGGGCGGTAAACGTATCCAGGTCGAATGACTTTCGTGTACGTCTTTCCTGTGGATTTGCTGAAAGCAGGCACCCGAAAGAGACCTTCGAGGGATGAGGGCCAAATCAGAAGCGCTACTCCTCAGGACGCTTCGCGGGAGCACGACCATCGAGGATGTCCATGACGTCTTTGAGCGATACGCGCAGTTCCTCGACAGCTTCCCCGGAGAGAACTTTGCGCGCGGCACTGCGAAGCTCGCCGGTGCGGCGATAATGGTCAATGCGCTGCCGGGCGCCCTCAATGGTGTACTTCTCGGTGTACAGCAGGTGCTTGACGAGCATGATGAGCTCGACTTCCCGGCTCTTATATACCCGGTTGCCCGAACGATTCTTCGCCGGGTTGAGAAAGCGAAACTGGCTTTCCCAGTAGCGCAGCACGTGCGGCTTCAGATCCGTGAGGGTGCAGACCTCACCGATCGAAAAAAACTCCTGGGCCTGCCGGGCTATCGTCACTGCCATAACTCCGGTTTAAGCGTGCGTTCCATGAGATCCGCGACCGCCTGCCTGGGCGACTTACCTTCAAAGAGTACGGCGCGAACCTGCTCGGAAATGGGGAGTTCAACGCCATAGCGCCCCGCGAGTTCGGTAGCGGCGCGAGCGGTATTTGCGCCTTCAGCCACGCTGCGATGCGATGCCGTATACGCCTCGAGGGAGTGACCTTCGGCCAGGGCAATTCCCAGGGCGCGGTTCCGGCTGAGAGCGCCGCAGGTGGTAAGGATCAGGTCGCCCATGCCGGCGAGCCCCGCAAAAGTCATCGGGTCGGCTCCCATCGCTCTACCCAGTCGTGTCATTTCCGCGAGTCCCCGGGTAACCAGCGCGGCCCGGGGATTGTTGCCCAGGCCCAGCCCTTCGAGAATACCCGCGGCGATCGCAATCACATTCTTGAGCGCGCCGCCGAGCTCGACGCCGACAACGTCGAGGTTGGAATACACTCGGAAGCAGGGCGTCGCGAAAATGCTCTGTACCTCTTCAGAGGTCGCCAGGTCTTCGGCGGCGGCGACCACCGCGGTGGGCTGGTCCTGGCAAACCTCCTCCGCGAAACTGGGCCCCGACAAAACGGCGACCCGCGGCTCAGTGAGGGTCTCGCGCAAAACCTCGGACATGAGCTTGAGCGATGTGGGCTCGATACCCTTGGTCGCGCTCACCACGAGCATGCCTGGCCTGGTCACAGCCGACAATCGTGAAACCACCGACCGCACCGCGTGGCTTGGGATCACCGACAGGAGCACGTCGGCCCCGTCCACCGCCTCCACGGGATCGGCAAAGGCCCGGAGTCCTTCCGAAAGCAGGACTGCGGGAAGAAACGCCGTGTTCCGGTGCTCCCGGTTGATGGACTCGACCACGTCGGGCTCATATGCCCAGAGCCGCACGCGATGCTGTTTGGCAGCCAGCAGATTCGCCAGCGTAGTCCCCCAGCTCCCTGCGCCCAGCACGGTGACTGCCGTCATGGTGAGGCCGGCGCCGAGCCGCGGCGGTTACCGAAGCGATTCTCGGTCCCCTTCAGGAGCCGCTGGATATTGCTGCGATGCTTGAACACCAGAAATCCAGCGAGCAGCACGTCAAACCAGAGTGGCTCGGGACGCCCGGGATGCAGCAGTTCGGCGGCGAGTGGGAACAGGGAAGCAGCGAGTACGCTGCCCAGGGACACATATCCGCTCAGCTTCACCACGATGAGCCAGACCAGTACGACGGCCAGCAATGCCATTGGGGCGAGACCAAGGACAACACCTGCAGCGGTCGCGACACCCTTCCCACCCCGGAATCGCACAAAAACCGAGAACACATGGCCAAGCACCGCGGCGACACCACAGTACACCGGAAAGAGCGCCACATTAGGAATCATCCGCCCAAAGACCGCAACGGGTATGAGGCCCTTGGCCACGTCGAACAATCCGACAGGAATTGCGTACTTCCATCCAAGCGTGCGATACAGGTTAGTCGCGCCAAGATTCCTGCTTCCATGATCGCGCAGGTCGATTCCTCGAAAGGTTCGTCCCACCAGGTAACTGGTCGGGATCGCTCCCAGGAGATATGAAGCGAGCAGCCAGGCGGCTTCAGCCACAGATACCTGCTTGATGCGAGCGGATGACATGCCGCCCGACGCGAGCGGCAGCGCTCCTAGCGCGCGATGCGTCCATCATCCTGCTTCGAACGTGCCCTCGCTCCCCGGCTGGTGAACTTGAGTCTGAGAGGAGCGCCGGAAAACCCCCAGGCAGCTCGGAAACCGTTAATGAGGTAGCGGACATAGGACTCCGGGACATCATCAGGCCGATTCGTGACAATCGCAAATGCCGGCGGCGCCGTTCCGATCTGCGAAGCGTAGAGCAGTTTCACCTCTTCACCGGGTTTCTGCGGCGGCGCGGCGCGCTGCAGCAGATCCTGCAGCACCTTGTTGACCTCAGCCGTTCCGATGCGATGCTCCCGGGCTTCGCTCACCTCGTTGATGAGATCAAGCAGCTTTCTCACCCGCTGCCCGGTAAGCGCCGACAGGTAAATGAAAGGCACAAAGCGCAGAAATGGCGCCTTTTCCGAAACGATCTCCTGCCCGCGCACAGCGGTGTTGGTGTCTTTGCCTTCGACGGCATCCCATTTGTTCACTGCGATGATCAAACCGCAGCCAGCATCCCACGCTTGCGTTGCGATCCGCAGGTCCTGGGCATGCAGGCCGAGGGTCGCATCCACAACAAGCACGCAGACCTCCGCCCGGTCAATGGCGCGTTCCGTCCGGAGCGACGAGTAGAACTCAACGTCATCCTCTACTTTAGATCGCCTGCGTAAGCCTGCAGTATCAATGAAGTTGAGAACTTTGTCATGATACCGCAAGGGGGAATCTATGGCATCCCGCGTTGTGCCCGCCTCGGGGGACACAACGTGACGTTCCTGATCCACCAGGCGATTGATGAGCGAGCTCTTTCCCACATTGGGCCGACCCACCACGGCTACATCGATAGTTGGCTCATCGGGTGGCGGCGGATCAGAAGGCATCCTCTCGACGACCGCATCCAGCAGATCACCACTTCCCTTCCCTACCTGGGCGGAGACAAGAATAGGATCGCCAAACCCAAGCTGAAAGAATTCCAGGTGGGCCGTGGTGCGCGGAAGGTCGTCCAGCTTGTTCACTGCGAGAATGACTGGGCGGTTCGACTTTCTGAGCTTCGCGGCGATTTCCCGGTCCACCGGGTTCAATCCTTCTTTTCCATCGACCACGAAGATGATCACGTCCGCTTCTGCCAGGGCCATCTCGACCTGTTTTCGGATCTCCCGGTCGAGTGAATCGTGAGACCCGGGCACCAGGCCACCCGTGTCTACCATCCAGTAATTCCGGCCAGCCCACTCGCCATCACCGAAGTGGCGATCGCGCGTGGTGCCAGGCTGGTCGGCCACAATGGCCTTGCGTCCGCCGAGGAGACGATTGAAGAGTGTCGACTTGCCGACGTTGGGGCGACCGACAATTGCGACAGTGGGTTTTGATGCCATACTGGTTCCTCAACGTTATGCGCGACGCCAGTGCGGCCGACGCGGTCCGGCCGGCCTACTCAGCAGTGCTATTCGATGTACCACCCGACGACATGCCTGCTGTCACATCGGCCAGTGCATCGACGAACCACCAGGACGGCCTGATCTCAATCGCTGTCGAGGCTGCCAGCTCGGCAAACGTAAGATCGTCCATGAAAATGCCGTTCTCATTGAGACTCTCGCCCGGAATGAGCGCGAGGTCCAGGTCCGGCCTTGTGGCGAGAACGTGCCTGATAGCGGCACCGGGCAAAAGACCGGCACAGGTGACCCGTGGTCCAAACAGGGAATTCTCAACCGGAAGCAAGTCGAATTTGGCACCGGTAACGCTGGCGAGTGGGGCCAGAACCTGGGGCATGAGCAACGCCATGGATGTGCCGGTAAGCACGCCGATCCGGCGGCCTTGCCAGCCCGTCAGTGACGGAGCGCCCTCGGCGATTTTCTGCTGAAGGAAACGAACGGAGCCCACTCCGTTCTCCACCTGCTGAAAGTCTTCGTATATCGCGGCCGCTGGAAGCTCGAGACCGGCGCGTAGATATAGCTCATCGGCCCCGAATGCCCAGGTGATCCCTCGCTCGGCCCGAGCCACGCCCGCCTGCGCTTCCACCAGGGCGACCGCGGCAGCACATTCTTCCCGGGTCGGTTCACGGACCAGGTGATGCTTGCTGAACTCCGTCAGCCCAACCGGAACGACCGACGTATTCAGCACTGCCCCCCCCATGGCGTAGAGATCGTCCAGTGTTTGCTGGAGCACGCTGCCATCATTGACGCCCGGCGACATGACGATCTGGGTATGAAACTGGATGCCATGGGACGCGAAAAGACGAAGCTGTTCGAGAATGTCTGGCGCGAGGGGATTCCGAAGCAGGTAACGTCGAAGGACGGAATCGGTGGCATGGACCGAGACATACAGAGGCGACAGCCGGTAACTGATAATCCGCTCGACGTCCCGCGGCTTGAGGTTGGTCAGAGTGGCAAAGTTGCCGTACTTGAATGAGAGGCGGTAGTCGTCATCCCGGATATAGAGCGTCTCCCGAAGCCCCTCCGGCAACCCGTCGACAAAACAGAAATCACATCGATTCGCGCACCGGCGCACCCGCGGAGGCTCGACCTCCACTCCCATGGGAAGACCCTCGGGCCGTTCGATATCGTACTCGATCTCCTCGCCACCGGGCAGGCGAACGTGCAGAAAGAACTGGTCATCCGCCGTCAGGAACTCCCAGTCCAGAAAGTCCTCGAGCTCCTGGCCATTCACTGATATCAGCTCGGTTCCGACTTGAAGACCGAGCTCCTGCGCCAGCGTTTCCGGGTAAATCGAAGCGACTTTGATCATCCCTGCCCACCCAGAGAAAAAATCGGGAGACTTGGTGAGTCTCCCGTGCGGTCAACTGCTTAAAATATTGTGCTGGAATGAGTTAAAAGCAAGGCCTGATAAAACCGTTTAGCCGTAAATGGGTGATCCTGCAGCCTGGCACCCGTTGGTGACCGGCAAAAGAAAAGAGCCAGCCCCCCGGCTGACTCTCTTCCCACCACCCCAATCAGATTGGCGTCACCAGCAGCCCGGCGAGGCCTCCTGCACAACGACAACGTTCGGAGCATTTGCAACGGGACCAACAAAGATCCCGCAAGTGGTTGGGGCCACTGTCAGCGCCCCGTTGGTCATGGTAGCTGTGTAACCGATATTCGTCACGTTGCTGAGCGGGCCCAGAAGGTTTCCGATGGTGGGAGTGAAAGCCACCACGCCAGCCGCCTGGACTGCTCCAACTGCAGGCGCGTACGCCGAATTATCGAAATAGTAGCTTTCCTGGGCGGTAGCCAGGTTGCGCAAATCGGTTTTCATAGAGGCCAGAATGCTCTTGGCCTTGGTATTGGCAAACTTCGGAATCGCGATCGCGGCGAGAATGCCTATAATGACGACCACGATCAGCAGCTCAATGAGAGTAAATCCCTTCCTGCTCATACCGATGCTCCGATGCCGGAGTTATTCCTGGAGACTGGTGCGTTGGGACTGACGGACAGGTAGAAGGCAACACACATGCCATTTCGGGAACCATGCTACAATTGATTGCCGGGAATACACTTACAGGCACCCACTGAGGACTTTTGCAGGAAATCTCCAGGTACTGTCTCGGGGGGTTTGCAAGAAAACAGGAGTAGAGGGGTGCCGACTCCCGGCGGTAAAGTCTCGGCCCGGGAAAAGTTGAGACCCGAATTCCAACACATGCGCGGTATTATTCGGTAGCCTCCGGTCGGTTTCATTGCGGGACCGCCGGATCACCTTCTCTACTGTCTCTTATAGCGGCGCCCTTCGGGGAATGCCGAAGGTAAAGCTTCGTGGCCACCACGCTGCCTCCCCATCGAAAACCAACCTTCCTGAGCCATTTTTTTAAGCGAACTACCGATCCTGGCGCCCTCGTCGCCGGACCCATCCAGGGCGAGCTGCTGGGTGTGCAGCAGCTGCGGGCACGCGCTCGTGAAATCGCCCGGAGCCAGCGATCCTCACTTCGGAGCAAGGCCCGGCGGCAGACTCCCCTTCTCGCCCGCCTCTCCGAAACTCGCACGGTGCTCCAATCCGCGCATCAGCGTCTGACGCAGGCGGTGGAGCGGGAGATGGATGTTGGCCCGGCGGGCGAGTGGTTGCTGGATAACTATCACGTTCTCCAGGAACACATCCGGGAAGTACACGAGAGTCTCCCCGGTGGTTTCTATCGGCAGCTTCCCGAGCTCGTGGGAGGTCCCCTCATCGGCTACCCCCGGGTGTATCAGCTCGCGATCACGCTGATCTCCCACACGGAAGGCCGCGTCGACCTTGAAAATATTCATGAATTTGTCTCTGCCTTCCAGGAGGTAGCGCCACTCGCTATTGGCGAACTCTGGTCCATCCCCGCGATGCTACGCCTCGGGCTCATCGAGAACCTCCGCCGTATGACACTCCGGACCGTGCAGAGGCTGGATGAGGTGGAGATGGCCGATCAGTGGGCAAACCGGATTCAGGAAGCCAGCAAGGAGGGCGCGCTTACCCTCAATCAGGTGGTGGACGATTTCATCAGTCATCGTCCGGCGCTGACGGCAATCTTCGTCTCCCGCTTCCTGCAGCGCCTTCGGCTCGAGCCTGGCGCGACGCCTTCGCTGGTATGGCTGGAACACTGGATCGGTGACGAAGGGCTCAATGCCGAGGAAGCCGCCGCACGCGCCACCCAGCGCCTCGGGCTTACCCGGATCATGGTGGCCAACAGCATCACCAGCCTTCGGGCGATTGCGCGTGCCGACTGGCGCACGTTCATCGAAGCGCAGAGCCGGATGGAGGCGGTGCTTCGGCAGGATCCCACCGGTGATTACCCCCGGATGACATTCGCGACGCGGGACCGATACCGGCACATCGTTGAACGGATCGCGCGAAGAAGTGGAATAGGCGAGGAGCTTGTCGCAGCCCTTGCCGTCGATCTCGCGAACTCCGCGGGCACTCGAAACGGAGTGAATCTCCGGGAGCATCACGTCGGCTTCTACCTCGTCGACAACGGCCTTGGTCAGCTCGAGGAGCGCACTCGGTACCGGCTGAAACCGATGGAGGCGATCCACCGCACCGTCCTCCACCATCCCAATGTCGTATTTGTCGGCGGCATCGTGAGCGCTACCGCCGCGGCACTGGCCGCCCTCGTCATGCTCGCCGGCCCCATGGCGGACCACTATCTGGTTCCCATTCTCCTGGTTGGGCTGCTTCCCGCCGCAGAGCTGGCGGTGAATGCCGTCAATCAGCTGGTCACTGCGTTTCTTCCGCCGAGAACCTTGCCCAAGCTCGATTTTCATGAATATGGCATTCCTCCGGAATGCCGCACGGTTGTCGTGGTCCCTACCCTGTTCGAGAATGTCGATGGAGTGCGCGAAGCACTCGAGAACATCGAAGCGCAGTTTCTCGCGAACCGGGAAGCCAATATCCATTTCGCCGTGTTGAGTGACTTCACCGACGCGATAGCCGAGGTCTCTGACTCAGATGCGGCCATCGTTGCTGCGGCAACCGAGGGGGTGCGTGCACTCAACGCACGATACCCCCGCCCCGAGGAAGACCAGTTCTATCTCTTTCATCGTCCCCGGAAGTGGAATCCGAAAGAGGGGGTGTGGATGGGATGGGAGAGAAAGCGCGGCAAGCTCTCTCAGTTCAATCGATTCCTGCGCGGTGGTGCGGCTAACGCATTCAGCACCATTGTTGGTAACACCCAGGCCCTGCGGCAGGTGCGCTATGTCATCACGCTGGATTCGGACACAGTGCTGCCACCCGACGCCGCACCGTTGCTCATTGGTACCCTGGCCCACCCGTTGAATGCTGCTGTCGTCGATCCCGAGCACAAGACGGTGGTGAATGGCTACGGCATCATTCAGCCGCGTGTGGGAGTCTCTCTTCCCAGCGCCAATCGTTCACGGTTCGCTTCCATCCACTCGGGTCATCCCGGTGTCGACCCCTATACGATCGCGGTCTCGGATGTCTATCAGGACTTGTACGGTGAAGGGAGCTATACCGGAAAAGGTATCTACGAGGTCGACACCTTCGAACAGGCAACCCGCGGCCGCTTCCCCGAGAATACCCTGCTCTCTCACGACCTGATCGAAGGCAACTACGCACGGGCCGGCCTTGCCACCGACATCAATGTTTACGATGACTACCCCACGACTTACCTGGCCTACACTCGCCGGAAGCATCGCTGGATCCGGGGAGACTGGCAGCTGCTCCCCTGGCTTCGCTCCACCGTTCCCAGCCCCGACGGTCCCGAGCCCAATCGCCTGTCGTTGCTCTCCCGCTGGAAAATCGTGGACAACATGCGGCGAAGCACTGTCGAGATTGCCCAGCTGGTCTTTCTCATCGCGGGCTGGAGCTTCCTGCCGTCCTCATACCTCCGCTGGACCCTGCTTGGTCTTGCCGCGATCGCCGGCCCGTGGATCATCGCGACTCTCATTGCAATGCTTCGACCGCCTTTCGACAAATCCTGGCGCGCCTACTATGCGGCCGTCGCCCGCGACGCGCTCACCAGTGCCCGGCAGCTCGGCCTTGCCATTGCCTTTCTCCCCCACCAGGCGTGGGTGTCGGCTGATGCAATCATACGGACCTTCTGGCGGCTCCTCGTTTCCCACCAGCACCTGCTCGAATGGCGAACCGCATCCCAGGTTGCCCAGTCATCTCAGCTTGCTCGTGAAGTGTGGCGTGAAATGCTGCCCGCCGTGCTGCTGTCCATGGCAGGGCTCGCTATCGCGGTGAGCATTCAGTTCATTTTTCGTGGGAATGGAACCAACGCCGGCCCGGCAGGAACGTGGACCTTCCTGGTCGCTGTTCTTCCTGTGGTGGGTCTCTGGCTCTCTTCTCCATCTATCGCCCAGTCATTGAGCGCTCCGGCACTTCCCGCGGAGCGCCGCCTTCCCCAGGCGAGCCGGATCATCGCCTTGCGATATGCCCTGCTGCACTGGCGCTACTTCGACCGCTTCGCCAATGAGGGAACCCATTGGCTCGCCCCTGATAATTTCCAGGAGGGTGCGGCGCCAGTCGTTGCTATGCGCACCTCGCCCACCAACATCGGACTGCAGCTTCTCGCGACCGTCTCGGCCGCCCAGCTCGGGTTCATCACCCCGGCCGGCATGGTCAAGAGACTCGAGCGCACGTTCGATACGCTGGACCAGATGCGGCGATTTCGGGGACATTTCTACAACTGGTATGATCTCAGAGACCTGCACGTCCTCGCACCCGAGTACATCTCGACGGTCGATAGCGGAAACCTTGCAGGTCACCTGCTGGCGTTCCGGCAGGCCTGTCTGGCCCTCACCAATGAACCGGTGTTCGATGGAAGACTGTGGCCTGTTCTCGACGCCGTTCTGGTACTCATTACCCGTCGGCTAGTCGACCTGGCCAACTTGGATGATCACAGTGCCGCCAGTAGAAAGACGCTGAATCACGCGCAGGAACTGGTCGCCGGGATTCACACCCTGATTTCCCGAGCTCCGGCCGCCGCATCGGTGGCCGCCGCGAACGCCCGGGTTTCCACGGCCCTGAACGGGCTTCTGTCGGCGCTCGACAAACTCGCTCTTCCGCCAGCAAACGGTGATTCTCCGGCAGAGTGGATCCGCTGGTCTCTCGATCTGCTCGACAGCTTTGGCAGGCAGATCGAGAAAGCTGAGACGACCTCTGCTTCAGGGCGCGATGGTGAAAGCAGAGTTCACTACCCTGGTTTCCGTGCAATCGGCTCAGGTGAGACTGCCGCGCTGGTGTCCCGACTGGAGTTGCTGGCGGATCGCGCATATGCCATCGTGTGCGGAATGCAATTCGCTTTTCTCTATGATGGTGAGCGAAAACTCTTCTCGATTGGGTTTCAGCAGGACACGCACTCGCTGGATCCCGCCTACTACGATCTTCTCGCGTCCGAGGCGCGGCTCGCAAGCTTTCTCGCCATCGCCAAGAATGATGTGCCGGTTGAACACTGGTTTCGGCTGGGACGCACACTCACCCGGTCCAGGGGCAATACCGCCCTGGTTTCGTGGAGCGGAAGCATGTTCGAGTACCTGATGCCTGCACTGGTCATGCAGTCATATCCGTTCACCGTCCTGGACCAGACGAATCGGAGTGCCGTCGCGAGGCAGATAGCGTATGGTGCGGAACGAGGTGTCCCCTGGGGCGTCAGCGAGAGCGCTTACAATCTCCGAGATCGGCATCAGACGTATCAGTATCGCGCATTCGGCGTCCCCGATCTGGCGCTTAAGCGCGGGCTTGGCCGCGATCTCGTGATCGCACCCTATGCTTCCGCTCTTGCCATTATGATCGACCCATCGCGCGCCCTTGCGAATCTCGCGGCGCTGGAACGACGGGGCGCGCTGGGCCCATATGGTTTTCGGGACGCGCTCGACTACACGAGGCCGGATCCTGACCAGCGCTATGCGGTGGTCAATACCTATATGGCTCATCATATCGGAATGGGGCTGGTAGCACTTACCAATGCGCTGAGTGGCCGGGCATGGCAACGATGGTTTCATGACGATCCCATGGTGCGTTCCGCCGAGCTTCTCCTGCAGGAGCGGATACCTCGACGCCTTCTCCTCCAGGAAGTTCAGACAACACGCGCCGAGGAATCCTTGCCCGACCCCGAGATGGGAAGACCCGCTGTGCGACAGATTGCAAAGGCCGACACCCCATACCCGCACATTGCCCTGCTGGGACTGCCTCCCTACACGCTGATGATCAGCCATACGGGAGGCGGATACAGCCGCTACAATGATCTCGCTGTGACCCGGTGGCGGGCTGATGGGACGCGGGACAACACCGGGCAGTTCTGCTACATCAAGAACCTCGGTGACAACCGGGTCTGGTCCACTACTCACCAGCCGGTGCGCGCGACCGCCGACTGGTATCGTGCGCTCCTGGCCACCGACCGGGTGACTTTCCACCGGGCCGATGGAGACATCGAAACCCGGACCGAAATTGCCGTCGTGCCCGATGATGCAGCCGAGGTGCGGCGGGTTACCGTCACGAACAACGGCGATCAGACACGGGAAATCGAGCTCACCAGCTACGGAGAAATCGTCCTCGCGCCACCTGACACCGACCGGGCCCATCCAGCTTTTTCCAATCTCTTCGTGCAGACGGAATGGCATGAACACTGTTCGGCCATCACCGCCACCCGAAGACCGCGATCAGCGACGGAGCCCGTGCTATGGTGCACCCATGTTGTTGATACGGTCAGAGAACAGGTCGGGGCGGTAACCTGCGAGACCGACCGGGCGCGTTTTGTTGGCCGGGGTCGCACGCCCGAGTGTCCGAGCGCCATGGAGAACGATGGCCCGCTCTCCGGAACAACTGGCGCTGTGCTGGACCCGATTTTTGCGCTCCGGATCCGGATCCGACTGGAAGCCGGACAATCCTCCACGGCCGCGTTCACCACGCTGGTGGCTGCCACACGCGAACGCGCGATAGAACTGGCCGGGCGCTACCATGATGGCCACGCCGCGCAACGAGCGCTGGATCTTGCCTGGACCACCACCCAGGTTGAGCTGCGTGAGCTCAATATCACACCGGCGGAATCGGCGGTATTTCAGGAGATCGCCGGGCACCTCTTTCACGGGCATCCGGCATTGCGAGCCTCGGCGAGCGAGCTGGCCCGGAATCGCGGCTCGTACCTGCTGCTCTGGTCGCTCGGGCTGAGCGGTGATTGGCCGATTCTTCTTGCCACCATCGACTCAGTCGAAGGCCTTCCCACGCTGCGTCAACTGTTCACCGCGCATCACTACTGGCGACGCCGTGGGATGATGGTTGATCTCGTGGTGCTCAACGTCCAGCCGAACAGCTACCAGCAGGAATTGAACGATCGCATCACCGAAGCCCTCCTCGCGTCGAACGATGCCGGGGTGAACGACAGGC
Organism: Gemmatimonadota bacterium; assembly: GCA_039932125.1. Taxonomy (GTDB): domain Bacteria; phylum Gemmatimonadota; class Gemmatimonadetes; order Gemmatimonadales; family GWC2-71-9; genus DASYPP01. The sequence continues at coordinate 3,476 of JBDTQP010000009.1, read as the reverse complement.
CCGGCGGTGTTTTCATTCGCCGGCGTGATCTGCTTCGGCCGGAGGAGCTGTTGATGGTTCGGGCGACCGCTCGCGTTCATCTTCCCTGCGACGGCCGGTCTCTGGGCAAGATCCTGGACACATTGATGGAAGTTGAAAATCCGGAGCCGGCAGGGGTCGAGCCAGCGCTCGCTCCGCCCCGCATGCCGGGAAGAAATCCAGCCGCGGCGGCGGCGCGGGCGATCTGGAGAATCTGGTCCGACGCGACCACCGACGCCCGGGAGACAGCATCGCTAACGCGGCCATCGCGATCGGTTGCGTCATCCCGTGCCAGCTCAACCGCCATTGAAGGCACGCTGCTCTTCGAGAATGGCCTGGGAGGTATGCTGCCGGATGGCCGATACCGCATCGTTCCGCGCGGTGATCATCTTCCGCCGGCCCCGTGGGTCAATGTGATCGCCAATCCCCACGGCGGCTTCATTGTCTCCGAGCGCGGCACCGGATGCACCTGGGCGGAAAACAGTCTGGCCTACCGTCTCACTCCCTGGGCAAACGATCCTGTCAGTGATCCGGCGAGTGAGATCATTTACCTGCAGGACGTGGAGACGGGCGCGCTCTGGAGCCCCACGCCTGCACCCTTTCTCCACAACCTCCCATACACGGTTCATCACCAGGCTGGTCGGTCAACGTTCGAGCACGAGCAGGATGGCATTGCGAGCCACCTCTCGATGGGCCTGGCTGATGACGAAACCATGGTCAAGCTCTCCACCCTCGAGCTCACCAATCATGGAGCAGCCACCCGGCGCATTGTCGTAACCAGCTTCATAGAATGGACCCTGGGCATTCTGCGCGAGCACACTAGGCATCAGGTACGCACCGAGTTCGACGCTCACCTCGAGGCCATGTTCGCTCAGAACACGTTCGACCCCTACTTCGCCGAATGGCTTTCCTTTGCCACGGTCAGCGAACCTGTCATCGCATATACCGGGGACAGAGGTGAGTTTCTGGGACGGAATGGCGCGGTTGATGACCCTGATGCGCTTCGAATGCGAGCGAGGCTCTCCGGCACCATCGGCGCGGGGCTTGACCCCTGCTCGGCGCTCCAGTGCACGGTCGAACTGGCGCCAGGAGAGACCAGGAGCATCAGCTTTCTCCTCGGAGCCGCAGTGAACGAGAATAAGGCGAGGGAAGCTATCGCCCGCTACCGGTCGGCTTCACAATCGAAGGAAGCGGACAACCGCACTGTGCAGGAGTGGAGGCAACGACTTTCCGTAATCAGAGTTGCGACACCCGAGCCTTCATTGGACATGATGCTCAATCACTGGGCGTTGTACCAGGCACTCTCCTGCCGGATGTGGGGCCGCACGGCACTGTATCAGAGCAGTGGAGCCTTCGGTTTCCGGGATCAGCTTCAGGATTGTGCCGCCTTTGTGTACGCGGAGCCGGCGCTTGCCCGCGAACATATCCTGCGCTCAGCGGGCCGACAGTTCGTCGAAGGAGATGTCCAGCACTGGTGGCATCCCGATACGGGCCGTGGCGTTCGGACCCGTTTCTCGGATGACCTGGTCTGGTTGCCCTTCATCGTTGATCATTACATCAAGGTGACAGGAGACGCGGCAGTACTGAATGAACCGGTTCAGTTTCTTACGATGCGCCCACTCGAGCCACACGAGCACGAGCTGTACGATTTCCCCCAGGTCAGCAACGAACAGGCGACGCTCTACGAACACTGCATTCGTGCGCTGAAGCGGGCAACGACGGTCGGCAGTCATGGACTTCCGCTGATCGGCTCCGGCGACTGGAACGATGGAATGAACCGGGTAGGAATCGAGGGTCGTGGGGAGAGTGTGTGGCTCGCCTGGTTTCTCATTTCGACGCTACGCAGCTTCGCTGAACACGCCAGACTCCAGCGCGATAACGAAGCTGCTGCAGATCTCGAGCAGAAAGCCGGGGCGTATACTGAGGCTGTCGAGCAGCACGCCTGGGACGGTGAGTGGTACCGCCGGGCGTATTTCGACGACGGGACCCCGCTGGGATCTGCCGGCCGCGCAGAATGCAGGATTGACTCCATTGCCCAGAGCTGGAGCGTGATCTCCGGCGCGGGTGAACCGGGACGCCAGACGCGCGCCATGCAGTCGCTCGATGAACAGCTGGTACGCCGGGATGCCCGCCTGCTCATGCTCCTCACGCCAGCGTTCGACAAAACGCCGGAGGATCCGGGTTACATCAAAGGATATCTCCCGGGTGTACGGGAGAATGGCGCCCAGTATACCCACGCCGCTCTCTGGGCTGTCCTGGCCACTGCGCTTGAGGGCAATGGTGACCACGCGCTCGAACTCTTCCAGATGATCAATCCGCTCACCCATACCAGCACCCCGGCGGATGTGGCCAGATATAAGACCGAACCCTACGTCGTGGCCGCCGACGTGTATACCGCGGAGGGGCATCTCGGGCGTGGCGGATGGACGTGGTACACCGGCTCGGCGAGCTGGATGTACCGCGTGGGTGTCGAGGCCATTCTCGGCTTCACCAAGCGGGGCGACACGCTGGAGATTCGACCCTGCGTGCCCGCTTCATGGCCCGAATATCGGATTGATTATCGATTTGGCGGGACTGTTTACTCGATTCGCGTGCTGGAGCCCGGCAGGATCAAGGATGGATTGGTACAGGTAATGGTCGACGGGGCCATAGTCCAAGGATCAGTCCTCCCGCTGGCCGACTCCGGAGGCCGGCACGAGGTCATCATCCGCCCCGACGCCACGAAGTTAGATACGCCGTTCGCCCGCTAATCGGTCGTGAACCCATCACCCAGTTCCGGCGGCTGACCCGGCGACCTTTGTTCCTTGGACTGGTCGCACCAATGTTTTTTGGCCTTGTTCCTCGACCACTCACCCAGACGATCTTTGACCGGTCCTGCAGGTGTTCATGACCACAAGGAGATCGCCATGTCAAGAATCGTCATTGCAGTCGCATCGTTCGTCGCGTTGACCGTGTCGCTCCCCGGCACCATGATCGGCCAAGCGGCATCACCCGATGCCCGCTTCCCCTGCCGCAACGTGCACACATTCGATTTCTGGGCCGGCACGTTCGATAACGTGCCATGGAACAAGCCCAACGATCCGTCGCGCGGAACACTGGTGAACACTCGGGACTATGAGGGCTGCGTGTTCATCGAACGGTGGACCGGGGCCAACGCGTCCGGCAACGGAATGAGCATGGTGTTCTACGATACTGTCAAGAAGACGTGGCGGATGATCTGGAACGATGATTCCAACAGCTCAACGGTTTTCGACGAGGGCACGTTTCACGACAGTTCGATGCGCTTCCTCGGGTGGGTGCTCGCCCCCAATGGAAACCGGGTGATGGCCTCAAATGAGTTGCAGGACGTGTCACCTGGCGTCATCCGACACATTTTCTCCACGTCACCGGATAGCGGCAAGACCTGGATCGTCCGAAGCGACGGGCGGTTTGTGCGCCGCAAGGAATAGGATGGGGGC
>JBDTQP010000008.1:0-27335 GCA_039932125.1 Gemmatimonadota bacterium | reverse complement strand
AGCCGGTCCCTCAAACGCGCCGTCAGGCAGGGTGACGGTAACCTTGGTGGAAGCGACACCGCATCGATCGACCTCTTCGATGACAACCCGTACACCGGGAAACCCCAGCCTGGCCGGAAGTCCGGAGAGCCACTCCCGAGGCGCGCCCGCCTGGAGCAACGCTCCCAGTAGCATGTCTCCGCTTATGCCAGCGGACGGGTCAAGAATGGCAAGGCGTTCCGTCATAGTCTCCAAATATGTCCGCCCCTTAGAGCGGGAGCAAATCGCCGGGAACCCGGTACAGCCAGCCAGCACCAGTGTTGAATACGACCACCCGATCTTCGGGCCGAAGCACCCCCTGTCGCCTGAGAGCCGCCGCGGCTGCCACGGCCGCCCCACCTTCCGGCGACATGTCCAGTCCTTCGTGTGAACAAACCACTCTCGCCTCGTTTGTGAGGTCTTCATCTGTCACCGCAACTGCACCACCACCACTCTCTCGAAGCGCACGCAGGATGAGCCGGTCTCCCAGCGGTCCCGGCACCCGAAGCCCGCTCGCCACGGTCCAGGGATCCGGCCAGGCCTCGGCGTGATCAGCGCCGGCACTGAACGCTCGAACGACGGGCGCGCAGCCCGTCGATTGAACCGTGTACATCCTTGGCAATTTTTCGGAAATCCATCCGGCGGTTCGCAGCTCCTGGAAGGCCTTCCACATGCCTATAAGGCCCGTCCCACCGCCAGTCGGATAGATGATTGCATCCGGCAATATCCAGTCGAACGAAATGGCAATTTCAATACCGAGGGTTTTCTTGCCTTCGATGCGATACGGTTCCCTGAGCGTGGACAGGTCGACTGCGCCATTAGCCGCCGCATACGCGCGGGAAGCTCGGCCGCAGTCCCCAATGTGTCCATCCAGTCGCACAAGATCTCCGCCGAAGGACAGTATCTGCCCGAGGATTGCCGGTGGCGTCGCGCGTGGAACGAATACTCTAATGGGGACACCGGCCCGAGCTGCATAGGCCGCAGCCGCGACACCAGCATTCCCAGCGGTGGGAATGACGAACCCCGTTGCCCCGGCTGCAGTCGAACGAGTGATCGCCGCGCTCAACCCGCGAGCCTTGAAGGACCCCGTGGGATTGGTCGCTTCATCCTTGATCCAGAGATCGTCCAATTCAAGCCTCTGCCCGGTCCTCGGGATGCGCAGGAGCGGCGTATCGCCTTCTCCCAGCGTGATTGGTTTCTCTCCGGGACAGATCGGCATCATGGACCGGAATCGCCACATTCCCCGACCAGGCGGATCAACCCGGTCCTCGCGGGTAAAGCGCCGATTGGGATAGCGCACGAGCCAGGGTTGACCGCAGGCACATACGCTCTGCAGACCCTCAGGACTCTGCGTGTTGAGGCAGGACGAGCACTCCAGGATCCAGTCCATGCAGCTCCATTCCTGATCGTGTAGTCTTTGTTAAAAGCGCAGACCTGGCCGCCAAAGAGCAAAACCAGGAAGCACCAGTGTCCCGGGGGAGCACGAGCGAGGTCGCGCTATCGATTTTAGCGCCCGAGCTACACTCGTTCGCGAAGTCGAGTCAAAAGCGATTCGGCCTGTTTGAGCGAGAACCCGGGTAATGCCGCCACCTCGGCCGGTGAGGCGGACTTCACGCCGGCCAGGCTCCCAAAGCGCTCGAGCAGCCTGCGGCGCTTGGTGGGGCCGACACCGGGCATGTCGAGCAACTCGGACGTGATCGTTCGCGCGGAGCGACGCTGGCGATTGTAAGCAAGCCCGAACCGGTGGGCCTCATCCCGCGCGCGCTGCAGCAGACGAAGTGATGGACTTCTACGCGAGAGCCGGATGCTGTCAGATCGCCCGGGGAGAAACACCTCTTCCTCGCGTTTGGCGAGCGAGATGACGGGAATATTGGTGACGCCCACCTCCTGCGATGCATCGAGCGCAGCGCCGAGCTGCCCCTTGCCCCCATCGATGACGATCAGATCGGGCATCGGCTTCTTCTCTTCCTTTCGCCGGGTGAGATAGCGGGTCATCACTTCATGAATCGCCGCGAAGTCATCCTGTTGCGCTTCACCCTTGATCTTGAACTTCCGGTATTCGCTCTTTTTCGGCCGGCCTGCCTCGAACCAGACCAGCGATCCCACCGTGTCACGCCCCTGGTTGGTGGAGATATCGACGCAGACAAAGCTTCGGGGCACTGCGTTCATTCCAAGATCGCGACCCAGGGCATAAACTGGATCCTCGGCTCGCTCATCGGTCTCGAAGGATTCAATCCGGAGACTCTCGAGCAGGTGGCGGGCGTTCTGGTCGGCCAGCGCGAGCAGGCGATGCGACTTGCCGCGCTGGGGAACAATCCAGGTGCTCTCCGGCACAAGCGCCTGTACCGCCTCGAACTCATCGGGCGGGAATGGAAGAATCACCAGCCTGGCCCGCGTCTCAGCCGGCACGTAATAGCGAACAATGAAGGCGCTCAACACGGCCTCGTCGGATTCCTCCTCCACGTTTTCGAGGAATCGATGCTCCCGGCTGATCACGCGACCCTCCCGCACCCGGATGAGAGTTCCCACCGCGTCGCTGCGATCACGCGCGAAACCAATCGCATCCGCGTCGCCGGAGCCCACGGTCTCCACGGCGGCAGGCGCTTCCAGCTGTTCCAGCCACTTGAGCGTGTCCCGCAGGTCCCGCGCGCGCTCAAAATCCTGGCGCTCGCTGGCCTGGAACATGAGATCCCGCACCCGCGCGCGCACATCACCTGTACGTCCTCCGAGCACATCGATGACATCGCCGATCATACGCATGTATTCCGACTGCTCATGCCAGCCGACACACGGCGCCAGGCAGCGACCGATATGAAAATCAAGACAGGGCCGCTCCCGTCTGTCGGCGGGCAGATCGTCCTGGCATGAGCGAACTGTAAAGATCCGGCGGATGACGGCCAGCATGCGCCGCATGTCAGCCACGTCGGTGTACGGGCCGAAGTAACGCGCCCCGGGAATATCCCGGCGCCGGGTTACCAGGACTCGGGGAAATGCGTCCCGCAGGGTCACGGCAATCGAGGGGTAACTCTTGTCGTCCTTGAGCCGGACGTTGAACCGCGGCTTGTGCTCCTTGATGAGATTGTTCTCGAGCAGCAGCGATTGAGGCTCGCTCGGCACCACAATGGTTTCCACCTCATCGATCAGCCGCACCAGCAGCCGGTTCTTCGGGCTTCCCTCGAAGTCCGCCGTGAAATAGTTGCGAACCCGCGAACGCAGCCGTTTGGCCTTGCCGACGTACAGCACATTTCCCCCCGCGTCCTTCCATAGATAGACGCCGGGCCCATCCGGCAGGCTGTCAATCTTGCGTTGGAGGTGCTCGGGAATTCGGGAATCAGTCATGCGCCGCGAACCACAAAGACCAACATGCCGGTTTGCGTTCCTTCTTTGGGGGTCACCCGCGAGGTCTTACCACGCGGTTCAACAACGCTGTCGCCTGGGCGACTTTGAGGAAATGTGCGAGAACGAAATATACCAGTCCGTACACGCCGAGAACGATCACCGCGACCAGAACGGGGCGGGTCAGCGGCAGAATCCGGTTCACGCCCCAGGCCGCCGCCGCCGCGATTCCGGCGGCGCTGTACAGCTTGAGGACCAGAACTCGGGGGATTCCCGTTACCCCGATACGCGCATTCATGCCACGCCGGAGCAGATAGAACTCCACCCAGCCCGCTATCCCGGCTGAAATCGTCAATCCTGCCGCTCCCCAGCGAAGTGGAAGGCCCAGTATCGGCGGCAGCTGGATCGCGCAGAGATAGCCCAGCCCGATCGTCAGTGTCACCCGGAGGAGTGCGAAGCGGAGAGGGGTCCTGGTGTCCCGCAGGGCGTAATACGTCGAAGCGTAGAGTCGCCCCAGCGTGCTGGCCAGGAGCCCGACTGCCGAGCCGGCGAGGATACCCCAGACCCAGCGGGTATCGTCCGCCGAGAAGCGTCCGGACTGGAACAACGCGGCCGCGATTACCTGTCCCAGCACCGCAAAAGCCATCGCGGATGGGACCACGAAGAAAGCGATTTGCCGAAGCCCGTTGTCCAACCGGCCTCGCAGGTACGCGGCCACCGCCACCTCGTCACCGACAACACTCGACATCGCGGGAAGTTCCGCCGCGGATACCGACATCCCGAAAAGGCTCACAGGAAGGGTATACAATGTCTGGGCATACCCCAGCGCAGCAACCGCCCCGCCTGGAAGCAGGCTGGCGAGCAAAGCATCCACGAACGCGCTGATCTGAATAACGCCGCGGCTCACGAAGGCAGGAAAGAAGCTGCGTATGACGGTCCGAACGGAATCGGAACGCGCGCTCAGTGAAAACCGAAGCCGCGCAAAAAGCGAAAGGACAGCGGGGAGCTGAACGCCGATCTGCAATGCACTTCCCGCGACCGAAGCCCAGGCGGCATATACCGCCAGCGAAGCCTCACTCCGCCTCGGCCCGAAAATGACCAGTGCCGCGATGAGCGCCACGTTCCAGATAATCGGCGCGGCGTAGGAGAGAAAAAACTTTCCATGACTGTTGAGAACTCCGAGGCACCATGCGGAGAGCACCAGGAGCCCTGCCCCGGGGAAGAGAATGCGCACCAGGACGATCGTGAGATCCCGCTTGGCTCCTTCGAATCCGGGAGCGATGAGACGCACGAGCAGTGGCGCACCAAGCACGCCGAGGAGCACACCAATGGCGACAACGAGGCCAAGCAGCCCAGCCACCGCTCCGGCAATGTGTTCTGCTTCCTCATCGTTCTTCTGGCTGCGGGCGCCGGCATAGACTGGAATGAAGGACGCGGACAGCGCGCCCTCCCCGAAAAGGTTCTGCAAAAGATTGGGAATCCGGAACCCGGCAGCGAATGCGTCTGCCGCATCCGAGGTGGCAAAGTAGTGCGCGAAAACCCGCTGGCGAATGAGTCCGGCAATGCGACTCAGGAAGATGCCGGCCGCGACCATCAGGGCCGGTCGTTGGCGCCGGGGGACTGTCAGGAGGAGCCGGGTGGCGGAAGTTGCGGGCGGGTGGGAGCATCCTCGATCAGCCGCTGAAGAAAGGTCGTCTCGTCCTGCAGCGTCTGCACGAGGCGGGTAAGGTCATCCACCTCGCTCTCCAGCAGATCGACCTTTTTCGCGAGCAGCACAACATCGGGCGGGACCTGCTCCGGCCCTTCGAGTCTACGCCCAAGGGCTCGCCCGATCGGTGAATCGATCACGATTCCCATGATGGGAATGAGCAGCGCGATAATGAGAATGAGGCCGATGAGAAACATGATTCGAGTCTACGACGGGAGCGGCTGGCCAACAAGGGTCGCGGAATACCACTCCGCGACCGCTGCGAAAACCTCGTCGAGGGTGCCAGGGCCGTACCGCGCAAGATAGGGTGCAATGCCATATACCCTCTCCTGTGGTTTCCCGCCCGGCAGGACCGCTGTGCGCGCGCGCGCGACCTGGGCAAACTCAACTTCGTGTCGCCGCTTGAGATGCTGTGTGATCCGCTTTTCGAGATCGCCATTTTCGGACAGCGCATGACGCCGCGCACTTTCAACCGGGCGCTGCAGGGTCGGATCGACCTGCAGAGCCAGCGGCTGAATCCGGTCGTATCCGCGCGAGATCGCGGCCCGCATTTCCTCAAATGCGCTCAACGTGTCTGCCGGGAGTTGGGTGCGGACAACGCGGGTCTCGAGTGCGCCGGGGTTCAGCAGCTCGTCCAGGTCAGCATCATATCTGGAAAGAGTCCGGTCTACCCGTGGCTCGACAAGAATTCCCGACCATCGCGCCAATGGCATCTGGCGATGCACACGCATGCGGTCATAGACGGGGGTTGTAAGAGCCAGGTACCGTAGCTCGCCAGGACCAGCGATGTAGGCAACGGTGGGAAGGATTGCGCTCTCGAGAACCGGCCGGAGCAGCACGTTCCCGGAGAGCCGCTCCGGCGCATCGGCGGCGATGGTCTGAAGCTGGTCGAGCGTGAACCGCTCCCCGCTTCGCCGGGTGACAAAGCCGTCCCCATCAATGACCAGGCGATCCCGTCCTGCTATTCCTTCGAGCATGACCAGCGTCGCCTGGTCGCCTGCCGCCACGCCTGGATCCTGCCCGCTGGCCGCCAGCTCGCGCGCGCGATGGGCAAGATCACGATCGAGATCTGTCGCGAGACCGAGCGCCCGCACGATGTGACGAGCGGTAGCGCGTTTTGCCGCGCGGTGCGTGCTGCGGAAGCAGATGATGCCGTATGGAGCGAGCAGTTCTGCGAGGGCGCCGGCGAAACTCTCGGCAACACTGGCGGTCGCGGTGTAATGCCGGCGAAGCCAGGCCTCCACATCATCCTTGAATTCGCCGCCAGTAAGCTCCTGAATCATCCGGGAGAGCGCCGCTTCGATCTCCGGCCCGAGCGGCTCGCGATACATCGGCGTGAGCGGCGCTTCCGCATTCCGCTGGCGAAGGATGACATTGGAAACGCCGCCGTCCGGCGAGGGCCATGCGATATGATTGGCCTCGGCGAAATCGTGGTCGTCGCCCGCGATCCAGAATACCGGCTGCACCGGCCTGTCCCACCGCTGCTCGAGCTCGCGGGCAAGCGCCGCAGCGGAGAGAGCCTTATGAATAGTGTAGAGCGGGCCGGTGAAAAGACCGGGTTGCTGCCCTGTAGTGACCAGAAGCGTCTGGGGGTCGGCCAGCCTGGACCGCATCGCCTCGCTTCCGGAAGGAAAGAGGAACGCGGGAAGCAATGCAGGATCCAGCCCCGGAGGCCGTTCGGCAGGCCACTCGAGATGCGCGTTAAGGGCGGTAGTTACGATGCGCACGCTAGGATCTTCTGGCGAAAAGAATGCAGCGAGCGGAGGAATCGGTGAGCGGGCCGGCATCGTAATCACCAAAACGGTGCAGCACGGCGGCGCCATGCGATTCGAGCATCCGTACAAGTTGCTCAGGCTCGAAGAGCCGAACGCGCTCGATGAACTTCTGCCCGCCTGCAGGCTCGATGGTCTTGAGGACGTAGGTGTCCCCATCGCTCAGGCGCCGGGTCACGCGGACCTTCTGACCGCCGACTTCCATTGTATTCTCCGCAACCAGGTGGTCACGGACGGAACGCGCATTCAGAAAGTCCATGGCAAACCAGCCATTCGGTCGGAGCGTTTCAACCATCCCCGCGATCACTCCATCATGTTCGCGATCCGTCGAAAAATAGCCGAAACTGGTGAACAGATTGACGGTGAGATCCATCGACGCTGGCCGGATCGGAAGGGATCGCATGTCCGCCCGGACCAGTGGCACGCGCGCCGTGTGCTGAGCCCGGCGGAGAAGACTCATGGAAAGGTCAAGACCGGTCACCCGGGCGCCCGCGTTGTGCAGCGGCCGGGCATGCCTCCCTGCCCCGCAACCCACGTCCAGGACGCGCCACCCCGTCTGCCAGGGAAGTATGCGAACGATGAGGCTGACCATCCGCTCCGCATCGGCATCATTTCGGTGCGGGTACAGTTTCAGGTAATCTTCACCGAACCAATCCTCAAACCACTCAGCCATGGACACGGTAGGCGATGCACGGTGGTCGGTGAGCGGGTGCGCTCGGACCTGCGATGATGAAGCATTCACTCGAAGGAAGTCCTGCGGGCCCCAGTGCCGGGGAACCAGGAGCGGCGGAGATCGACGTTGCGGGGCCGTACTCTCGAGGGAATCCCGAACACTGTTGAACGTTCACCGGGTACCCTTCCCCTTATGGTATGGCTCACCCTTCAGAATGGTGAATGCGCGATAGATCTGCTCGCACACCACCACCCGCGCGAGCTCGTGAGGCAAAGTGAGCGGCCCCAGGCTCCATTGAAACCGGGCCGGGGCCAGTGCGGCTTCGCCGAGTCCCGTCGAACCGCCAATAGCAAACACGAGTGGCTTCGATTCTGTCAACCATCGACCCATGTGTTCGGCAAGCTCGGCGCTGCTCCATGCGCTCCCTGGTCTCGTGAGCCCGATGATAATGGCCCTCGGCGGGAACTTGTCCCGCATCCTCCGGCCCTCATCGAGATTCGTCTCGGCAACGCTGCCGGTGCGGGATGACTCTTTGATCTCTCGCTCGGACAGGCGGGCGTAACGCTGAATACGCTTGATGTATTCGTCGCATGCTTCGCGGTAAAAGGGCCGCAGTTTTCCAACCGCGAACAGGGTTATCTCCATCAGGAAGGACAGGGCGGCCACGGGGCCAGGCACGGCATCGATTCACATTCCCCCTCCGCCATTTACCGTTCGCCCAGGTTACGCGTACATCCCGCGGAGACGGTGCACCGCGGCGACCCGTTCGATCGACAACATGTACGAGGCTGTCCGCATGTTGACCTTGTGCTTGTCCGCGATGGCAGCCACCTCGGTGAAGGAGCGGACCATGATCCGCTCAAGGCGGTTGTTAACGGTGTCCTCGTCCCAGAAATATCCGCCGCGATCCTGCACCCATTCGAAGTAGCTTACCGTGACACCTCCCGCATTCGCGAGAATGTCTGGAATGACGAAGATTCCTTTCTTCTCGAGGATCGGATCTGCCGCGGCCGTCGTGGGACCATTGGCGCCCTCGCAGATCACCTTCGCTTTGATCGCTCCGGCGTTCTCGCTGGTAATGACATTTTCCATCGCGGCGGGTACCAGGACGTCACAATCCAGGGCAAGCAACTCCTCATTGGTAATTTTCTCCGCGCCCTTATACCCGTCGAGGAACTTGTGATCTTTCGTATGTTTGACCACGTCCTCCATGCGAAGACCTTTCGGGTTGTAAATCCCCCCGGTCTTATCGCTCACCGCGACGATACTGAGCCCCGCTCTTTCCATGAGTAACGCCGCAATCGATCCCACGTTGCCGAAGCCCTGGATGGCAACGCGAGTTCCCCGGACCGGAATGCCCAGCTTCTTGAGCGCTTCAATGGTCACGATCATGCAGCCACGCCCGGTGGCTTCGCGGCGGCCGAGTGATCCGCCCATCTCCACAGGCTTGCCGGTCACGACGGCGGTGACCGTGTGGCGATGGTGCATGGAATAGGTATCCATGATCCAGGCCATCACCCGTTCATTGGTGTTTACATCGGGAGCGGGGACGTCAGAATCGGGTCCGAGCGTTTCAATGATGCCGGCGGTATAGCGCCGGGTCATCCGCTCGAGCTCGCGATCAGACATGGTGGACGGGTCGCAGATGATGCCGCCCTTGGCGCCTCCGAACGGGATATTCACGACTGCGCACTTCCAGGTCATCCAGGCGGCAAGCGCCTTGACCTCATCGAGCGTGACGTTCATGTCGAAACGGATGCCGCCCTTGGCTGGCCCCCTTGAGGTGTTATAGAGGACCCGGTATCCGGTGAAGACATCGACGTCCCCGTTGTCGCGCACAACCGGTACCGAAATGATGATCTGTTTCTCGGGGCTGCGGAGCACTTTGTACAGGCCCGGATCCAGCTGCAGCCGCTGGGCAGCATCGTCGAATCGCGACATCATCGCTTCAAACGGGTTTTCCTCGCTCGCGAAGCGGGTATCCCGATCGGGACGTATCAGGTTCTGGCTGGGTCGATTCGCGGTGGTCATAGTGTGCGATTGGCTCCAAGAGCGATCATTGTGAAAGGCCGGACACCGGGGTGACAACGGCGTCGAGACCGGCGGCGATTTCTTCCCCGCCCTCTTCCCAGGTGAGGTCGAGAACCGCGACCAGCGGTTCGGGTGTATCCCGAGGCCAGCGGTCGCGCAATTTGACGGCATCCTTCTCGGTAATTACGACATGGTCGGCGCGATTGGCTGCGTGGGCCAGCCAGGCGACGTCCTCATCACGGTAATCGTGATGGTCTTTCCAGGTGGCGACCTGCACTGCGGCACCCGTCGCCTTGGTCTGCGCGACAAATGCCTCGGGATCGGCAATCCCCGATGCGGCAATCACCCGCCGGCCGCGAAGACTCGTTGCTTCTACCACCTTCCCGGACAACAATCCCTCCAGCCGGGTAAGCCCCAGGTGCGCAATCGCTACAGGTCCGTCGATCCGGTCGAGCATCTCTTTCGCAAGTGAGAGCGCGGCCTCCTGCGACGCACGCTTCCGAGTGATGATCACGGCATCGGCTCGCTTGAGCGCCTGCATTCCCTCTCGCCATGGGCCCGCCGGGAGCGGCCAGCGAACCGCTCTCGTGGTCTCGGCGCTGACCAGCACGATGTTGTAATCCCGGCGGACATCCAGCCGCTGAAATGCGTCGTCGAGGATAAGCACCTGGGCGCCCTGGGCAAGGGCGCGTTCGGCACCGGCAGCGCGATCGGGATTGGGAACCACGATCGACTCGGGAACCGCGCGCGCATGCACCAGGGCCTCATCGCCTCCAACGCCCCGGAGAAGGATACCCGGACGATATCCCCGGCTGGCATAGTACCGGGCAATCCAGATGGCGACAGGTGTCTTTCCTGATCCGCCGACGGTCAGATTTCCCACTGCCACCGAGGGAAGCGGCAGATCTTTCGTTTCGAACCAGCCCCGCTCGTAGGCCGACGTGCGCACGCCCATGGTGACGCGCCAGAGCGCGGAGGCAGGCAGCAGAGCCAGCCTGGCAAGGCGGGCGTCGGCCCGGCGGCTGGTCCACAGCCAGCGAATTACGCGGTGGGTGTCGCCGCGCCGTCCGGGCATTCTGCTCGCTTCACGACATCTCCCATTGCGATCGCTGTATCCTCCATGCCCCGGGCCAGCCCTTCATCACCGGGAGCAACTCTGAATGGTGTTCCATAAGCAATGCGAACCCGCGCGAATGGCTTGGGCAGCATGAAACGATCCCAGCTGTTGAAGCGCCACGCACGATCTGCCGAGGCGTGGATGGGAAGTATTGGAACGCCCGCGCGCTGAGCGGCCGCAACGACACCGGGCTTAAGATCGCGACGAGGACCACGTGGACCATCCGGAGTGAATGCGACAGGGTGGCCCGCCTTCAGCTCTCTCACCGCGCCGAGGAGCGCCCGTGCCGCTCCCCGGGTACTTGAACCTCGCACGAGCCGGTATCCGATCCCCTGCGCGTAGTCCGCCAGGTACTGGCCGTCACGAGCTTCACTCACAACGATAGAGATACCCTGTTTCCGGTGACGCCACAGGAGAGGGAGCAGCGCTTCGTGCCAGAGCACGAAAAGGTAGGCCTCGCCGGATCGCTGAATATCGTGGAACCGGGCTTCATTCACCATGCTCACACGCCACGTGCGGGCCAGGAGGGATGCCAGCGGCCCCCCCAGCCGGCGTCCAGCGGCCGCCGGCAGCTTTATCCTCATCTGCCGATCAGCTCGGCTGCAATTCCGGCGACGCGGTCTGCTGCTCCCGGCGGACCCAGTCGATCCCGCACTACCCGCAGCCCTTCCCGCTGGGCAAGGGTTGCAGGATTCCGCGCATCGAGAAGCGGTCTCAGGGCATCGGACAGGTGAGCAACGTTCACCTCATCCTGTTCCAGCTCCGGAACAACTTCCCGCTCCGCGATCAGGTTGACGAGACTGATCCATCGCACCCGCATGAGCCGCCGGGCAATCCGATACGTCCAGGGGTGAGTCCGGTAGGCGACGACCATTGGAGTATCCGCCAGGGCAGCCTGAAGTGTGGTCGTCCCCGACTTGGCCAGCACGGCATCGGCTGCCGAGAGGACGGTTATCGGATCGTCCCGGCAGATCTCGATTCGGCCAGGGTCGGGATAGTCACCGACCGGCCGCGCGGCCATGATCACGCGATCGCAGCGTCCCTCGGCCAGCATCTGGTCCGCCACGTCTCGAAAAATCGGCCAGTGATTTCGCACTTCCTGCTTACGACTTCCGGGAAAGATAGCCAGAACCCTTGCATTCGCCGGGAGTCCGAGTTTTTCCCTGGCTCGCTCCCGGTGATCCGCGGGTAGCATATGATCCACCAGGGGGTGGCCCACATACTCTGCGGTAAGGCCCAGGCCGGCGAATGCCTGCTGCTCGAATGGAAGAATCACAGCCAGGCGATCCACGACGCCATGCAGACGCTTTGCCCGCCCGGGCCGCCAGGCCCAGAGTTGCGGCGGGATATAGTAGAGCACCCTGGATCCAGCTTCGTGCGCATGGGCGGCGAGACGAAGATGAAATCCCGGGTAATCGATCATCAGGACCAGGTCATATGGTGTCTGGGTAAATCTCGTCTTGAGCGATCGCAGAAGACGCAGGTGAGCCGGGATCGCGGTGATCACCTCGACAAATCCCATTGCGCTATAGTCCTCCATGGGGAACTCAACCTGCGCGCCAGCTGCCGTCATTGCTGGTCCGCCGAACCCATCGATGACCGCATCGGGATAGCGACGCCGCAAGGCCGCGACAACTCCCGCGCCGTGGAGGTCCCCTGAAGGTTCCCCCGCGGAGACAAATATCCTGATCAGATCCGGGGTCATGCGGGTGGGACGATAGTCACTGGCGAACGGTTGACGGCTTCAACCACCTGGAGGGCCAATGCCAGGGCAGCACGCCCCTCTTCTCCTGTGACACCCGCGCGCTCCTCACCCTCTACTGCGCGGACGAAACTCTCAAGCTCCAGCCGGAGCGCATCCGCGTCCGGGGCATCGAGCACAATCCGCTCGACAATATCTTCAAGCTTGATTTCCGGGCTCGGCTTCCAGTCGGGGCGCAATCGCATGAAGTCACCGGTGCCGGCTGCCAGATCCAGGGAGAAGTATCCGGTCGTCTCGAAGATTCTGAGCTTTCGGATTCTGTCGCGTGCCATCCTGGAGGCGGTAACGTTCGCGACGGCGCCATTGGCAAATTCTACCCGGGCATTCGCCATATCGAGGTGGGGAGAAAGCACGGCAACTCCCGAAGCGCGCACATCGGTCGCCGGCGATCCGCCCACCAGGTGCAGCACCAGATCGAGATCGTGAATCATGAGGTCGAGAATCACGGCGACGTCAGTGCCGCGCGGCTGGAATGGAGAAAGCCGCATGCTCTCCATGTAGCGCGGTTCCGAGAGATACGGCTGGGCGGCGCGCACAGCCCTGTTGAATCGCTCGATGTGCCCGACCTGCAGGAGCACTCTCTTTCGTCCAGCTGCTTCGACGAGTCGGTCGGCCTCGTCGAGCGTGACGGCAAGCGGTTTTTCCATCAGCACACCGACGCCAGCCTCGAGAGCCCGCACGCCGACCTCGGCATGTGCCGGCGTTGGGACGGCTATGCTGACAGCACGAACCTTTGACAGGAGTTGATCGAGGTCGCGGAAGGCCTGGGTTCCAGTCCTGGCCGCGACTTCGGTGGCACGTTCAGGAGAGATATCGTACACTCCGACCAGTTCTGCCCCGGGAAGGCTGCCCAGGTGGCGGGCATGATGAGACCCCAGTGCGCCAACGCCAATGACCCCGACTGGAAGTCGAGCCTTCACGCGGGTACTCCGCGCTCCGACGATTCAACGAAGGCGATGAAAAGCTCGACCTCGGGTGTGGATGGAAGGTCGGTGCGCGCGCGCTCAGCTGCCTGCGAGAGATTGAAATCGGAGTTGAAAAACAGGCGGTACGCTCGTTTGAGTGAGCCGATGATCTCCGGCTGGAAGCCGGCTCGCTGAAGCCCGATAGTATTGAGCCCGTAAAGTTCCATCGGGTTGCCGACGGCTTTCACATAGGGCGGAATATCCTGGCTCACGCGGGTCATGCCACCGACAAACGCATGCGTGCCAATGGTGACGAACTGATGCACGCCAGTGAGCCCGCTCAGCTGGGCTCGATCCTGGACCGTCACATGACCTGCCAGGTTGGTACTGTTCGCGATGATGACGCTGTTGCCCAGATGACAATCATGGCCCAGGTGCACGTACGACATGAGAAAACAACGCTCCCCCACCGTCGTTTTTCCCGTCGCCCTGGTCCCCCGATTGATCGTGACATATTCCCGAATCGTGCTTCCCGCCCCAACCTCAACCCAGGTCTCTTCACCGGCGAACTTGAGATCCTGCGGTGGTCCTCCCAGTATCGACCCGTCGCCGACGTAGACGTCGGCGGCGAGGCGCACGTTGCGCTCGAGCGTTGCCCGCGGGCCGATGCGGCAGCGGTCGCCTATGAACACCGATGGCCCGATGATCACAAAAGGCCCCACCTCAACATCCTGCCCCAGCACCGCGGTGGGATCAACGTGAGCCGAAGGGTGAATCCGGATGCTCACCGGTCCACCACCCGGGCCATCATCTCCGCCTCGGCGACTACCAGGCCATCCACGTAGGCGACGCCTCTCATCCGGCACGTCTTGCCGCGGAACTGGACCATCTCGACTTCGCATCGGAGCTGATCACCCGGGAGCACCGGCCGGCGAAATTTCACGTTGTCGAGTGACATGAAGTACACGACCTTATCCGAAATGTCCTCGGTTCCCAGCACCAGCATCCCGCCAACCTGTGCCATGGCCTCGATGATGAGCACACCCGGCATGATCGGGTGACCGGGAAAATGCCCCTGAAAAAACGGCTCGTTGATCGTGACATTCTTGATGCCCACGATTCGATTCCGGCCTTCCACTTCGATGATGCGGTCGACCAGCAGAAATGGATAGCGGTGCGGCAGCACGTCCTGGATGCGGCCAATGTCGATCACCGATCCGCCGCTCCTGCTGCTGGTGCGACCGATAGCCCGGGCCAGGGCAATGTTTCCCTGGTGCCAGGGCTTGGTGGCGATCACGTGCGCGTGGATACGGCCGCCGAGCAGTGCCAGGTCGCCCACGATGTCTCCCGCCTTGTGCCGCACGAATTCGTCGGGCCAGCGAAGAGTTGTTTCCAGGACAGCGGTTTCGGAGAGCACGACCGCGTTCTCGGTAGAGGCGCCTCGAATGAGTCCTTTTGCTCGCAACAGTTCTACTTCGCTGGCAAAGCCAAAGGTCCGCGCTCCGGCCAGATCGGTCCCGAATCCTTCAGGCGTGATGTCATAGGATCCAACCTGCCGCCCGATCAGCGGATGCTTCCATTCAATGGTGGTGGTGAGCCTGAGCCCCTTCGACGGGGAGACGACGTACGTGGCATCGCCTTCGGTCACCTGGAAAGGCGCGGTCACCCGGTAAACGACGGGATCTCCCTCGATCATCACCTCGCCGGCCCCGCGAAGAAGCTCCAGATACGGCGCGAACGATCCATCTACGATCGGCGGCTCCGGGCCGTCTATTTCGACGATAAGATCATCGATCTCCAGAGCTCCAACGGCGGCGAGCAGATGTTCAACGGTGTGAATCGTATGATTGCCGCGGCCGAGAGCGGTCTGCCGCTCGGTTTCGGCAACCTCGGTGATCCTCGCCGGGATCTCCGGAGCGGAGGGCAAATCGACCCGGCGAAACACCACCCCGCGGCCACTCGGCGCGGGCCGGCATCGCGCGGTCGTCGAGGCACCGGTGTGGAGGCCAACACCGCTGATGGCTACCTCGTGATCAATCGTTCGTCTGGGCACGCTGCTTCCGTTCGCTGACGAGGTTTTCCAGGTCCTTGACCAGTGGAGCCAGGCGACCTAACGCGGCCTGGGCGCGAAGGAACTCTCGGTGAGGCCGCGCCGGGTAGCCACCGTACGTCGCACCCGACGGCACATTGCCAATGATGGTTGAGCGAGCGCTCAGCCGGACGTTGTCACCGATCTCACAATGATCGGATACCCCGCCGCCCCCCGCGATGATGACCTGGTCGCCCAGTCGTGTGCTCCCCGCGATACCGGAGAGTGCCATGATCAGGCAATGGGAACCGATGCGACAGTTGTGGGCGATGTGGACGAGGTTGTCTACCTTGGTCCCCTTCCCAACGACTGTATCATCGATGCTGCCGCGATCCACGGTGCTGTTCGATCCGATTTCGACATCATCCTCGATGATGCATGCCCCGACATGTGGAATACGCTGATGACCCTGCCCGGAAGGGAGAAATCCAAACCCGGGACCGCCGATCACCGCATGCGCCTTGAGCACCACGCGCGCGCCCAGCCTCGAGCCGCTGAGGCATACCGCGCCCGGGCCGAGGTGACAGTTTTCGCCGAGGGTGACCCCATTGCCGATCACGACACCGGCGGCGAGATGGCAACCGCTGCCAATCGCGGCGTCGGAACCAATGACGACATTCGGCCCCACGTGAACGTTGCCACCGAGCGAGGCACCGGGGCCAATGATGGCGCTGGGGTGAATGCCGGGCTCGTCATCCTGAGCTGGCACCAGACGGGGGAGAACCGACAGCAGCGCACGATACGGGTCAGCCACGACGATACGCGTTTTCGGCGCGCCCTGCTCATCGGCGAAACCCGGGGGCACCAGAACGACCCCTGCCCGTGACGTCCGAAAATAGGCCAGGTACCTGGTCGAAACAAGAAAGGATAGGGTGTTCGCGCCGGCGCGATCGAGTGGGCCGATACCCTCGACAAGGGTAGCCCCATCGCCAAGCAGGCGGCCACCGACCATATCGGCGACCGCCTGCGCGGTGAGTTGCGATTGAGCCACGATTATCTGGTAGTCTGAAGTCGCTTGATCACGGTATCGGTGAGATCCAGACTTCGGTCGGCGGAAACGACTCCACTGCCCAGCACCGCCAGGTCGAAAATCATGGAATAGTTTCCCTCGGCACGCACGCCATCGATAACGGTCTGCACGCGACTGGTGATAGGATCAAGCAGCTCCTTTTCGCGCGCCACGGAACGATCGCGCAGCTCGTTCATCCGCGTCTCCAAAGCGGTCTGCTGCGTCTCCAGCTCCTTACGCTTGGCTTCACGAGCAGAGGGACTCAGTAGCACAGCGTCACGATTGAATGCGGCCGCTGAGGAGTCCATCGTGCCCTGCAGCCGGGTCGCCTCGGAACGAAATCCCTCAACCTCGCGATTGAACGTGGACTCCGCGGCCGCAAACCCCGGCGCCTGCTTGAGGACCACCTGAGAATTGATGAAGGCAATCTTCTGTGCCGCACTGGTTGGCTGCTGTGCTGAAGCTTTCGTGGCAGTCATGACCATGACCGCAACCAGCAGAAGCAGAATTGAACCTGACAAGGGTCTCTTCATTCCGAACTCCATCCAAGGGTCTAAAAGAAATTGCCGAGCTTGAAGTGCACCTTCCACCCCGGATCGGGGCGGCCGTTCAAGCCGACTCTGTTGAAACCATATCCAAGATCAACACCGATCGGGCCTAGCGGGGTAATCAGGGCCGCTCCGAAACCAGCGCCACGAAAGAGACGACTGGGGTCATACTGGCGAGCACTCCGGTACACGTTGCCCGCGTCCATGAAAGTGCTCAGGTACACCGATTGGCTGATGCGAGCTCCAAACTCCATCGTGAACGCTGCAAAGGACCGGCCAAAGGCGTCCGGCTGGGCCGTACCGCTCGAAGCCGAGGCGTCGAACCCATTGGGAGTAATGGAAAACTCGTCATACCCCCGGAGCGGAATACCGAACTGTGTCCCCCCCATGGAATAAAGCTCGGTGAAGAACGGACCCGCATCGCCAAAGACGAACCCGGACTTGGCCGTAAAACCCAGCACGAGCTGAACGCCCGACCCCAGCTGGGGGTTGCCACCGATCGTGCCGAGCGGGGCGTACCACTTCCCTTCGAGGTCGATTTTCTGATAGCGTCCGGTGCCGCCAAGGAAGCCGCCGTTCACTTCACCCTGTACCGAAGCGAGCGTACCGGCGGTGGCGAACGGAAGACCAATACGGGTATCCCGCAGTACGGTGGCACCGACGGTCGACCGGCTGCAGTTGTTGCAATTGAACCGCGCGCGCAGGTCACTCGATCCGCCGGTGAACTTGATGCGCTGGAAGCCGTAGGACGCAAAGATTCTCGTGTACCGTGAGCCCAGGAAGGGAAATCCGAGCTGCAGGTTTCCACCCTCCTGGCGCCTTCGCCCGAGATCTCCAACCGTAAACCGCTGACGGGAGTTGAACAGCGTCACCGTCCCTGATATCCGGGAGTCACGAATGGCCGGATCGGTGTAGCTCAGCGTGAAGTCGTTGATGTTGCGACCGAACTGCCACTGGAACCGGACACGCTTGCCGCGGCCGAAGAGATTGGGCTCCTCGATGCCGAAGAAGCCGCCGACCCCCGTCCCCTGCCCCAGCGAGGCGCCGAAATTGAAGTTTCCGGTCCTCCGCTCCTCCAGCCGGAAGGTGATGTCCACATCGACCCCGTTGGTGGACGGCTCGATGCTGGGAAATGGCATTGGCTGCTGAAAGAATCCCAGGTTCGCAATATTCTGGTATGACCGGATCAGCCGCTCCTGGCTGAATACATCGCCCGGAAGTAAGACAACCGCTTCCCGTATGACGCGTTCATGGGTGACATCGTTTCCGACGATATCAATCTTGTTGACGGTGGCGACGGACCCCTCGCGGACATTCCAGCTGAGATCGATATAGGGATTCCCATCGGGCCCGGTCCGGCGGGTTTCGCTGGGGGTCACACTGACATAGATGTAGCCGTTGTTCCGGTAGAGCGTTCCGATTTTATCGCCCGCCGCGTCCCAGGCTGTCCGGCTGAACGGCACCAGCGGCGTTGTGCTGTCGCGCGGCTGCCCTGGTGAACGGGGAATACCAAACGGATAGAACAGGAGGAGCTCGTCTCGCGAGAAGTATCGGTTGCCATTTATTTCGAAGGTTCCCACCGAATAGGGTTTGCCCTCATCGACACCGAGATGAAGAATTGCCTTCCCGGACGTGGAGTCCATCTGCAGCGAGTCCGACCGCACCTGGAAATCGATGTATCCCCGATCGCCATAAAACCGCGGCAAGTGCTCGCGAAGGTCTTCGTCCAGCCTGGTGTCGTCATAGCGACCCTTCTGCCACCAGAAGAACCCTTCCGGTCTGGTGGCCATGTGCTTGACCACTTCCTTGTCGCTGAAGCGCTGGTTTCCGTCGACCGAGACCTGGCTGATGGCAACGCGATTTCCTTCATTCACGTCAAAGACGACGCGGATATTCTTGCTGGGCTGGGGAAGTTCAGTTACTGCCGTCTTCGCCGCATAATATCCCTGGGCCTTGTACATCGAGTCTATCGCCGCGCGAGCGCGCGCAATGCCGGCGCGGTCGATCGGCTTGCCTTCAATGACCTTGATCCGGTCCCGTACATCCGAGGCAGCAATCTTCTCGGGGCCGCGGACGGTCCATTTCTCGAGGATCGGCCGTTCGACCACTGTGAGGATCAGGACAAACTGATCATTGGGCGTGCGATAATCCGCGGTCACATCATCGAATTGCCCGGTCCTGAACAACGCGCTGATGGCCCGTTGCACATCCCGGAATCCGACGATCTGCCCGGTCACCAGCCCCGCGCTGCCAAGAATCTGGGTGGTGGTCAGCCGCGAGTTACCCAGAACCACGATGCTGTCGAGCGTCGGCGGCGTGGCGGTGGTATCCTGGGCTCTGAGCGGCAGGGCCGCGCAAACCAGGAACACAAGCGCACTGAATAAATGCTGGAGTCGCATGGGGGACGTTCGGGTAGCCCGGGCCGCCGCCCATTGGGCGGCGGCGAAACGGATCACGTCTTGGAGCCGGTAAGCGCGCGGAATGCGAGCTTGTCCCCTTCGGGGGCAACATCGACTTCGATCTCGTCGCCACGACCAAAGTCGCCGGTAAGAATTTTTTCGCTGAGCGGATCCTCGATGTACTTCTGAATCGCTCGCTTGAGAGGGCGGGCACCGTAATTCTGATCGTATCCATGGGTGACCAGGAATTCCGTGGCAGCCGGCGTAAGCCGTACTTCGTCGCCCAGCCTGCGCTGGACTTCCTTGAGCAGAATGCCGACGATCTGAGCGATGTGCTCCCTGGAAAGAGGGTGAAAAACGATCACCTCGTCGAGCCGGTTCAGGAACTCGGGATTGAACACCTTCTGAATCTCGTCCTTCACCTTTTCGGCCATGCGATCGAAGGAGGTGTTCCCATCGCCGCCGTGGAAGCCCAGGCTCTTGCTCTGGGTGATTTCCCGGGCACCTACGTTGGAGGTCATGATGACGACCGTATTCTTGAAGTCGATCACCCGGCCATAGTTGTCAGTCAGATGACCTTCATCCAGGACCTGCAACAGGATATTAAAAACGTCCGGATGCGCCTTTTCGATCTCGTCCAGCAACACGACCGAGTACGGCTTCCGCCGGATGGCTTTGGTGAGAGTGCCCGAATCTTCGTAGCCGACATATCCGGGCGGCGCGCCGATCAGGCGCGACACCGAGAACTTCTCCATGTATTCCGACATATCAACCCGGATGAGGGCCGATGCATCGGCAAAAAGAAACTTGGCGAGCGCGCGTGCCAGCTCGGTCTTGCCAACCCCGGTGGGTCCGGAGAAGATGAACGAGCCGATCGGATGATTCGGGTCTTTGAGGCCGGCCCTGGACCGTCGAATAGCCCGGGAGATCGCCTTGATGGCCTAGTCCTGGCCGACGACGGACAGATGCAGCTCGTCTTCCATTCTGAGGAGACGGGCGGCTTCCGCTTCCTGGAGGCGGGTGACGGGAATGCCGGTCCAGCGGGAGACCACGAACGCAACGGCCTCCTCGTCAATCACCGGTCGACGGATCTGACGTTCACGCTCCCACTCTTCCTGCTTGAGCCTGATCTGGTTCTGCAGGTCGCGTTCGCGATCACGAAGGCTCGCCGCGCGCTCGAAGTTCTGATCGCGCACCGCGTCTTCCTTGTCGACGTTGACCTTCTCCAGCTCGGCCTTGAGTGACGAGACTTCGGCCGGCGGAACCTGCGAGGCCAGCCGCGCGCGGGCCCCGGACTCGTCGATCACGTCGATCGCCTTGTCCGGAAGAAACCGGTCGGTGATATAGCGCTCGGAAAGCTCGGCCGACGCCCTCAGAGTCTCATCCGGGTAGGAAACCCGGTGATGATCCTCGTATTTCTTGCGAAGACCCTTGAGAATCTCGATCGTTTCATCGATCGAAGGCGGCTCGACCAGGACCGTCTGGAAACGCCGCTCGAGCGCACCGTCCTTCTCGATGTACTTCCGGTACTCATTGAGCGTCGAGGCCCCCACGCACTGAAGCTCACCCCGCGCGAGGGCCGGCTTGAGCATGTTGGACGCGTCGATCGCACCCTCGGCAGCGCCGGCGCCAACCAGGGTATGCAACTCGTCGATGAAAAGAATGATGTTCTTGTTCTGAGCGATTTCGTTCATCACCGCCTTGAGCCGCTCCTCGAACTGCCCGCGATACTTCGTCCCGGCGATCACCGCCGCCATGTCGAGCGACAGCACGCGATGATCCCGGAGCACATCGGGGCATCCGCCGCTCGCAATGAGCAGCGCGAGACCTTCGACGATGGCGGTTTTACCGACACCCGGCTCACCAATGAGCACGGGGTTGTTTTTCTTCCGGCGAGCCAGGATCTCCATCACCCGCTCGATCTCCTTGGCCCGGCCAATGGTCGGATCGAGCTGTCCCTCGGCACCGAGCTGAGTGAGATCGCGGCAGAAATGATCGAGGGCGGGCGTCTTTGACTTCTTCTCTGACTTGGGAGCTGCGGCGGGTTGGGCGGTGCCGCTTGGTGTCTGAGGCATGTCGCTGCCGAGCAGGCGAAGCGTTTCCGCCCTCGACTGCTCAAGGCTCACACCGGCGTCGGTCAGAACCTGTGCCGCGATTCCCTTTTCTTCACGGAGGAGTCCCAGCAGGAGGTGCTCGGTTCCAACGTAGGAGTGATTGAGCTCGCGCGCTTCCGTCATCGCGAGTTCCAGCACCTTCTTCGCGCGTGACGTGTACGGAAGGTCGGGACCGACGGCCGCGCTGGCTTTACCCTTCTTGACGGTTTCCTCGATTTTCTGCTGAATCTCTTCGAGGTCTACGTTCAGGTTGGTAAGGACCGCGGCGGCGACACCCTCGCCCTCCCGGATGAGGCCTAGAAGGATGTGCTCGGTTCCCACGTACTCGTGGTGCAGACGGGCCGCTTCCTCACGGGCCATCTGGAGCACTTTGCGGACACGATCAGTAAAGTTATATCCGTTCATGTGTATGCCATCCTGCGTCGAAAACGCGGCCGCCGGCCCTAACCGCGCCGGGCAGCTTCGTCGTCTAAGAGTTTCCGTACGTACCTCGCGCGCTGCACAGCCAGCGAGGGGTCATCGGTTGAGAGCCCCTGTGCCGCAGCCAGGTGCGCGGGCTGGCAATGCACCAGGAGTTTGTTGAGGGTATAGAGCCCGACTCCCCCAATCAGCTTGAGTCCCACCCCGAGCCGAACGCCGCTCAACAGATTCATCATTTCATCGAAGGAGAGCGTTCGCGCATAGCGAAGCAATCCATATGCCCGCCATACTTTATCTTCGATGATTGCCGGAGCATCGCGCAACAAGACCTGCCGCGCCTGCTCCTCATACTCCATGACCTGCCGGACAATCTTGCCAAGATGGTCCAGGAGGTCCTGCTCGGATTTGCCGAGAGTCGTCTGGTTGGATAACTGGAAGAAATTCCCGACGACTTCGCTGCCTTCGCCGTACAGCCCTCGGAACGTCAGACCGACCTGGCCCAGCCCCTGGAGAACCTTGGAAATTTCTTTGGTCAGAACCAGCCCCGGGAGGTGGATCAGCACCGACGCCCTGAGGCCGGTACCGACATTTGTGGGACACGATGTAAGGTAACCAAACTCAGGGTGAAATGCGAAGGGAAGTCGTTGTCCCAGTTCACTGTCCAGCCTGTCGACCTCGGCGTAAGTTTCCTCCAGCGCGAAGCCCGAACGCATGCCCTGGAGACGCAGATGATCTTCCTCGTTGAGCAGTACGCCGAGCCGGTCCTGGACCAGTAGTGCAGCCGCCGGTCGCACCCGTCCCTCGGCATCAAGACCCGCCAGCTCCTTGCTGACCAGGTGTCGCTCATGCAGTAATTGACGATCGAGTGGTTCGAGTGTGTCCATTCTGAAGCACACTGCGTGTCTCATCAACACGCCACCGCGTCCGGCTCCTTCGACTGACTGGAGGATGCTCTCCCGCTCCACAACACCATTACGCGAACCGAAGACCTGCGTTTCGATATTACGCGCGAGGCGAATCCTGGTTGACAGAACGAGATGACTTGCCGGACCGCTCGCATCGAGCCATCCCAGGCCGCCGTCAGCCAGCAGACTCAGATCGATCATTCATTCACCTTGAGCTTGTCGCGCAGCTGTGCCGCTAATTCGAAATTTTCCGACTCGATGGCCTGTTTGAGCTGTTCACGCAGCTTCACGTGACCCGGCTCGGGGCGCCCCGGCTCCTGGCTCTGACCGGGCAGCTGGTAACGCTCCCCAGTATGCCGGGTTGCTCCGTGCAATCGCCTGAGCAGCTCGCGCAGCGGCTCGCCAAGCGTGCGATAGCATTGCGGACAACCCAGCCGGCCTGATTCCCGGAAGTCCTGCAGCGTCGCGCCGCAGGTACGGCACACGAATGCAAGGTCGCCCGCCACGACGGTATCATTGATTCCCTGCCCCATCGCGGCGATGTAGGACGCCAGCGGTGTCTTGCCGACCGCGCTCGCGGTTTCGAGACCCCGTTCCGCCGCACACCGTTCGCACAGATCCACCTTGGTGACCTGGTCGTCGGTCATCTGCGTCAGATGAACCACCGCTTCCGCCTGCTGGCATTGACTGCATTTCATACGTCAACGACTCCGCGTCTGAACCTATAACGGCCGTGCACCAGGCACCGAACCATCACTGGGGCTTGCCGTCGCGTCTCGGTTATGAGGAACCAGTTTGCCCTCTTCCAGCAGGAGGACCCGGTCCGCTCTGCTCGCGAGCATCCAGTTGTGGGTCACCGCAACGAGCGCGGTCTCGAACTCCCTGGAGAGTGTCGCAAAAAGTTCGTGGAGCCGCTCACCATTGAAGTGGTCGAGGTTGCCGGAGGGTTCATCGGCAAGGACAACCACCGGATCGGCGACGAGCGCCCGGGCCACGGCGACGCGCTGCTGTTCACCACCGGAAAGCTGGGCCGGCCGATGCGTCATCCGGCCCGCGAGCCCGACCGCCGCCAGCAGCTCTTCCGCCTTGGACCGGGCATGCGCTTCACTGGATCCGCCGATCAGCAGCGGCATCATCACATTTTCGAGCGCGTTAAACTCCCGGAGCAGGTGATGAAACTGAAACACAAACCCGATCTTTCGGTTCCGCATTTCCGCGAGAGCAGCCGGAGAACGGGCGGTATAATCGATTCCTTCGAGCCGGACCGCCCCTGAGCTCGGCTGATCGAGTGCGCCGAGCAGATGCAGCAGGGTGCTCTTTCCGGCACCGCTCGATCCCATGATCGTCACAAATTCTCCACGGGAGACGCTGAGATCGACCGCCGACAACACCTCGATCAGGCTGCCATCTCCGCCGCGGAAGACTTTCCGCAACCCGGTTGCCTCCAGAACTGCTGTCATTCGTGCCGGATCGCATCCACCGGGGTCAACCCGGCGGCAGACCGTGACGGGTAAATCGTCGCGAGGACGGCGAGCAGCAGACTGGCCCCGACCACCCACAGGACGTCGGGCACTTCCACATGAATGGGTAGATGATCGATATAGTACACCGCCGGATCGATCCGGATGAAATTTCCCCGGTCAAAGATCACCGAGACGATGAGCCCCAGAACCAGTCCCAGCGAGACGCCGACAAGGCCAATGATGGCGCCTTGTGCGAGGAAAATCCGGCCGATGGCCGGAGAGGTGAGACCCATCGCCTTGAGAATACCGATTTCCCGGGTTTTGTCAGTGACCACCATCGTAAGCGTTCCGACAATGTTGAACGCGGCCACGATCATGATAAAGAAAATAATCAGGCCCATCGCGAGCTTCTCCAGCTTGAGCGCCCCGAACAGTGTTGAGTTCTGCTGCTGCCAGTCAAATGCCCGGTAGGGATAGCCCAGCCGCTGCTCCAGCCGCGCCCCGATTTCGGGAGCTTTCCATGGATCGGAGACCCGGATAGAAAGCCCTGACACAGCATTTCCGAGTCCGGTGAACCGCTGGGCGACCTCCCGCGACATGACGACCAGTTTATTGTCGTACTGAAACATCCCCGTATCGAAGAGTCCCGTCACTTCAAACCGCCAGAACCGGGGCATGGCTACGCCCAGTGCTGGATTCATTTTCATGCCCGCGGGCGCGACCAGGGTGATCGTATCTCCCGGCGAGACGGTGAGCCGGGCCGCCAGCCGGTGTCCCAGCAGCACAGCACCATCCAGGCCCGGTACCGTCATCCGAAACGAGAGGTCACCACGGGTTATTGATGAGGGGAATGACGTGACTGCCGCATTGCCGGTGTCGGGATCAAATCCGACGACCTGCACGCCTTCGAAATAGTCCGCCCCGGCATTGATAATGGATTCACTCAGGACTTCCGGGCTCACGGCCACCACGCCGGGTTCCTTCTTGATCTCCGCCATCACCCGCTGCCAGTCATCGAGCCTGAGACCGGCACCGAACGTCAGAACCCGGAGGTGAGGACTCGCGACCAGGATGCGCTCCCGGAGATCGTCGCGCAGACCGTTCATGACGCCGAGCACGATGATCAGCGCCATGACCCCAACGGCGACTCCGCCGGTGGATATCATGGTGATGAGGGACGCACCCCGACGCGAGCGCCGGCTCTGGAGGTATCGCCGCGCGATTCGTCGTTCCAGCGGAGAGGGCCAGCTCAGAAGACTCAGGAGGTCGCGCCAGAAGGAGCCCTGCTTCTGCGCCGTGGAAGCACCACCCGGCCCGCTCATCCGGCGTCACCCTCGCTCCGCATCGCGGGGAACAGGATCACGTCACGAATGCTCGGCTGATCCGCGAGGATCATGATGAGGCGATCGATGCCCAGACCGAGGCCACCGGCGGGGGGCATCCCATACTCGAGTGCCCGGATGTAGTCGGCGTCATAGGGCTGGGTTTCATCGTCTCCACCGGCTCGCATACGCGCCTGTTCCTCGAAACGCTGGCGCTGATCGTCGGGATCGTTGAGCTCACTGAAGGCATTCGCCAGTTCCTTCCCCAGCACAAACAGCTCGAACCGTTCGGTGAGAAATGGATCGCTTCGATGAACCTTGGCCAGTGGCGATAGCGGCTTTGGATAATCGATCACGAACGCCGGCTGCACCAGCGTCGGCTCGAGGAACACACGGAACACTTCGTCGAGAAGGCGGCCGCCGCTGAATGCATTCAGGGCTTCTGCTGGTTCTCCTGCCTTAACCAGCCGTGCCCTCAGCGCTGCCTCACTGGCCGTCCGAACATCGAGCCCCGATGTTCTTTCCACCCCTTCAAGGAACGACACTCGGGGCCAGGGCGGCGCAAAGTTGAGCGTCACGTTGCCCCGTACCAGCTCCAGCCCGCCGCATGCCTGCTTCACCGCGCCGGACACCATAGACTCCGTGAGCTCCATCATCCCGTGATAGTCGGTGTACGCCTGGTAGCACTCCAGCATGGTGAACTCCGGGAGATGCGTCCGGTCCATGCCTTCATTCCTGAAATCGTGACCGATTTCGTAGACCCGTTCGAAACCGCCGACCAGCAACCGCTTCAAATACAATTCATCCGCGATCCTCAGATAGAGCGGCATGTCGAGCGCATTGTGGTGCGTCGTAAATGGGCGCGCGGCCGCTCCCCCGTACAATGGCTGAAGGACCGGTGTCTCCACTTCCAGAAAACCCCGCTCATCGAGAAAACGCCGGAGAAAGGAAATCGTTCTGGCGCGAAGCTCGAACACCTGGCGTACCTCAGGGTGCACCGCGAGATCAGCGTAGCGCTGCCGGTAACGGAATTCCTGGTCCGCCACTCCGCCGTGGGTCCGGGTGGTCCCGTCCTCCAGCACTTCGACTTTCGGGCGCGGGAGAGGCTTGAGCGATTTTGCGAGCAGGGTGACGGAGTTGACACGCACCGTGACTTCCCCGGTCCGGGTCTTGATCAGCCGGCCGCGAACGCCGACGTAGTCGTCCAGGTCGAGCAGGTTGACAAGATCCCACGCCGGCCCCAGCTCGTCGGCGCGGAAGTAGAGCTGGATCCGTCCGCTCCCATCCTCGATATGCCCGAATGTCGCCTTGCCTTTGGATCGCCAGGATTGAACCCGACCGGCAACGGCGACCTCCGGTCCGTGATCGCCGTGCTCGTCCAGATACAAGGTCCGCGCCGCGTGGGCCGAATGGGAAGGGGCGAATTCGTACGCGAATGGCGGGACGCCAAGCGAGCGCAGCGCGGCAAGCTTTTCCCGCCGGGCTCGTTCGGGCTGGCTCAGCTCGCTTTCGATCACGCCGCCTTGCCTCCAAAACGCCGCAGGAAGGCGTGAATGAACTGGTCGAGATCACCGTCCATCACCCGCTGGACATCGCCGACCTTGAGCTCGGTGCGATGGTCGTTCACCATCGTGTACGGTTGGAAGACGTAGGACCGGATCTGGTTGCCCCAGGAGTTGTCGGTCTTCGTTGCCTCGACCACGGCCCGGGCGGCTTCCTGCTCTTCCAGCTTCTTCTGGTAGAT
>JBDTQP010000007.1:0-28167 GCA_039932125.1 Gemmatimonadota bacterium | reverse complement strand
TAGTTCTCCCGCGCCACGAGCACGGCCGTCTGCTGCAGGTCCACGGTGGACCGGTCGGTAACGTACGCCTCGTAGGCTTCGGTGACATCGGCCAGCGCCGCACGCTCGAGATCCGCCCGGATCGCCTGGGCCACATCCCGGCCGACTCGAGCCTGGCTGATCCCAATCTCCCGCTGGCCGTTGTTCCATATCGGGAGAGAGATCCCGAAATCAATCGAAGAAATGTTCCGCGCGCCCGGAAAGATCCTGGTGTCGA
Organism: Gemmatimonadota bacterium; assembly: GCA_039932125.1. GTDB lineage: Bacteria > Gemmatimonadota > Gemmatimonadetes > Gemmatimonadales > GWC2-71-9 > DASYPP01. The sequence continues at coordinate 27,911 of JBDTQP010000007.1, read as the reverse complement.
ACCGGGTATGCGAAGCCGTCGCGGTCAGCGTGGGGAAATAATCGCCTCGCCTCGATTTGAGGAGTGCGTCCGCCGCCTGCTCCTTCGCCCGGGCAACCCGGTATTGGGGGCCCTGGGCCAGCGCCAGCGTTACCGCCTGGTCGAGCTCGATCGGGAGAGCGCCGGTCGAAACGCTATCAACAGGGACTGCTTCAACCGGCCCGGCCATTCCCACCCGACGGCCCAGCTGCAGCCTTGCGACGCGAAGCGAGGATGTCTGCCGGAGCTGTTCCACTTCTGCCCGCGTCAACTCCAGGAATAGCTGGAGCGAATCGGTCTGCACTGCGGCACCCGACGTGACCCGGGCGCGGGCGACCTGGAATGCCTCGCGCGCCCGTCTCACCCGTTCATCGGTCACCCGGGAAAGGTCCTGGTTGGCGAGCACATCGTAGAAATCAGATTCAGTGAGCAGCGCGGCCGCAAAACGAGCCTCCATGGTGCCCGCCCGGGCGCCTTCCAGCTCGGCGCGCGTGCGCGAAAGCTCGCCAAACTTCCGGACGCTCAAGATCTCGTAACGTGCCGTTGCCTGGAAATTGGCCGATGTCGATTGCAAACCACCGGTGCCGATGTTGAAGAAGGCGCTGGAATATTTTGTCAGGTCGAGCGAGACCGTAAGCGACGGCAGGATAAACGCGGAGATGGCCGCGCGCCGTCCCCAGGACGCGGTGCCGACCTGGCCCAGGGCCGAGACATAATTCGGATCGAGCCGGCTGGCGCGTTGCAGCGCGTCATTCAGCGTGACTCTGGGCAACGTATCTCCACCAGCGGCAATCTGCAGCGCGAGAAGAACCGGCAGCATCAACGCGCCTCCGCGGTCACGGGAATTCGTTCCGGAGCAGAAACCACCTTGCGGTGGCGCAGTCCTTCAAAGAGAACCCACACCACCGGCACCAGGAAGAGCGTCAGCATCGTCGAGAAGAACACGCCGCCAACTACGCCATAACCCAGCGGCTTTCGGCTGATCGACCCGGCACCGATCCCCAGCGCAATGGGGAGCGCGCCCATGATTGTCGCGAAAGAGGTCATGATGATCGGGCGGAGACGAACGCGCCCCGATTCGATCATGGCATCGATTGGGCTCTTGCCCCGGGCGCGCTCACGATTGGCGTATTCGACGAGAAGAATCGAATTCTTGGTGACGATGCCGATCAACAGGATCATGCCGATCTGGCTGTACAGGTTAAGAGTTGACCCGAAAAGCTTGAGGGTCACCAGGGCTCCGGTCACCGCCAGCGGCACCGCCATGAGGACGGTAAAGGGATGGACCAGTGATTCGAACTGGGAGGCGAGCACCATGAAGACGACGATGAGCGCCAGCACGAACGCGAAGTAGAGCGCACCGCCGCTTTCCTCGAACTCGCGCGATTCACCGGCCAGGGCGGTGGAGCTTCCCCGGGGGAGCACCGTCGCGGCAACCGCGCGAAGAGAATCGAGGGCCTCGCCCAGCGTAAAGCCCGGAGCCAGATTCGCAGTCAGCGTGAAGGAACGAACCCGGTTGAAGTGATTGAGCGATTGTGGCCCGACGCCTTCGCTCACCCTGGCAAGGGCATCGAGCTGCACCAGCTGCCCGTCCTTCCCACGAACGTAGATCCCGCTCATGTCCGCCGGCGTAGCTCGCTGCTCCGGGCTCAGCTGGGTGATCACGTCGTACAGTTTGTCCGCCCGGGTGAAGGTGCTGCTCCGGTGACCACCCAGCAGAGTCTGCAGCGCGGAAGCGACATCGCGCACCGGGATTCCCAGGTCCTCGGCCCGGTTGCGATCGAAGTTGACGGTCAGCTCCGGCTTGTTGACCCGGAGATCGGTCTGCACGTTGATCAGGCCCTTGATCTGCCCCGCCCGCTTGACCAGGGTGTCCATTGCGCCGGTCAGCACACCAAAATCGGGGTGCTGCACCACGAACTGCACCGGGTTGCTGAATCCGCCGAACGCGGGAGGCTGGTTGGCAAAGGCGAACACTCCAGGCACACCGAAGAACTGCGGCTGCACTTCGTTGATGACATCCTTTACCTGCCTGTCGCGCTTACTCCAATCTTCCAGTCTGACGAAGAGAATTCCCTGGTTCACCCGTCCACCGAATCCGACAATGCTGAAGTAGCCTTCGACATCCTTGGTACGCGAAAGGATCTGCTCGATCCTTTTCTCGTACTGATCGGTATACGACAGGGTGGAGCCTTCGGGGGCGACGACAATGGTGACGAAATAGCCCTGGTCCTCCGGCGGAATGAATTCGCGCTTGAGAACCTTGAACATCACGAAGGCAATCACCAGCGTGCCGAGCGCACCGCCGAAGATCACGCCGCGGTGGCGAAGCGACCAGCCAAGCGCCCTCGAGTACCCGGTGGTTATCGCTTCGAAGCCATGCTCAAAGGCGCGGAAAATCGGCCCGTGCTGTTTGGGGACTCGCAGAATCTTCGCGCAGAGCATGGGGGTAAGTGTCAATGCCACGAAACCGGAAATCACCACCGAGCCCGCGACCGCGATTCCGAATTCATTGAACAACCGGCCGGTTGAACCCTTGAGGAAGGCCAGCGGGATAAACACGGCAACGAGGGAGATCGTCGTAGCCAGCACGGCGAAGGCAATTTCTCTGGTGCCGTTGATGGCGGCCGTCTCCGGATCTTCGCCCAGCTCTTCCTGGTGCCGGTACGCATTCTCCAGCACGATGATCGCGTCGTCCACCACGATACCGATCGCCAGGGTAAGCGCCAGCAGCGTAAGGTTGTTGATCGAAAATCCCAGCGCGTACATCACCGCGAAGGTGGCGACGATCGAGGTGGGAATGGCGAGTCCCGGAATGATGGTCGCGCGGATGTTTCTCAGGAAGATGAAAATGATGATGACCACGAGCACGCCGGCAATGACCAGCGTGGACTTGGCCTCTTCGATGGACCGGCGCACGAACACCGACTGGTCGAATGCGATCTGCAGCTTGACACCCGGCGGCAGTGCCTGCTGGATCGCCGGCAATTCGGCCTGGATGGCGTCGGCTACCTGGATCAGGTTGGCCTTCGACTGGCGGATGACGCCAATCGCCACGGCGGAAGTTCCATTGTACCGCAGCGAGCTTCGCTCGTTTTCCGCGCCAAGCTCCACCCGGCCGATATCCCGGAGCCGGATCATCTGCCCGTGCTGATTGTCCACGACGAGGTCGGCGAACTCCTCCGGGGTCTTGAGCTCGCCGAGCGACCGGACACTGAACTCCCGCTGCGTCGATTCAATTCGACCCGATGGAATTTCGACATTCCTGCTCCGGATGGCGGACTCCACGTCGGCAACGGTCAGATTGCGGGCGGAAAGCTCGGAGGCGGAGAGCCAGACGCGCATCGAAAAGCGGCGCTCGCCGAAGATCAGCGCCTGGCCGACACCGGGAAGCGTCTGCAGCCGGGTCTTCACCACGCGGTCGGCAATGTCGGAAAGCTGAAGCAGATCGTAATTCTCCCCTTCAAGGGCCAGCCAGAAGAACGGATTCGCGTCTGCTTCCTGCTTGGAGACCACCGGCTCGAGCACTTCTTGCGGCAGACGGCCGCGCACTCTCGAAACCTTGTCCCGTACATCCTGGGCCGCTGCTTCCACCGGGCGATCGAGATTGAATTCCAGGGTGATGTTGCTGCTCTGCTCGGCGCTCGAGCTGGTCAGGGTACGTAGTCCTTCCACCGTACTGAGCTCTTCCTCCAGGATGTCGGTCACCGCGGACTCCACGACCTGGGGATTGGCGCCTGGAAGAACGGTGCTGACCGAGATCACTGGCGGGTCCACGTCCGGGTACTGGCGCACGGACAACCGGGTGTAGCCGAGCACGCCAAAGAGCACCAGCGCGGCGCTCATCATGCTGGCAAGTACGGGTCGCTCGATGGCGATGTCTGAGATCTTCATTCCGGAACCAGGTGGAACATGAACAGGAGGAACTGCCAGGGGACGCCAGGACCGGCTCGTGCTCGCCAGCGTACGGGGGGACGGGGCCGAAAGTTCTGGAAAGAGCGGGAATCTAAGTGTGGTGACTTCGGGGAGCTACAAGGGGGTTTTTCGTGCCGTTGCCGGGGGTCATCGCGCGGTGTACACTCCAGTATGGCTCTCAAACTCTCGTCCCGTCAGCAGGCGCAGCTTGCCTATCTGGACGCTCTGGTTCCCAGGATCGCCCGGATTCACACCCTGATAGAAAAACTCAACTCTCCCACCGAAATGGAGTCATCGAGGAAATCGCTGGGACGCCTGCTCGATGAGCTCAAGTCGGGTGCGTCGGGGCTGGGGCTGAACGGGGTGGCTGCAACGGCGGCGGGTATGTCCGGCCTTGCGCGGGGAACCGGGGGCCTGCATACCAGGGTTCGGGGGCTCAGGGAGGGCCTGGCGGGGCTCAAGATCAACTGCGACGGGGCAAGAAAAGCCGCCAGTAAACCGGCGGCTGAAAACGAGGAGCCGGGTTCAGCGACCTAGGCCGCGGCCGTTTTCGCCTTCCGTTTTTCAATGATCTTGTCGATCAGCGGGCCGGAGAGCAGCGTGATCATTCCGTTGATCAGTCCACCGATCAGCAGCGAGACAAAGGTAAGCGCGCCCAGAATGAGCGCGGCCCCGATGCCGGCAAAGATGACATAGAACAGATGCAACATTGGACAGGCTCCTGAATGGACCGAACCAACGGTAGATTAGTGCGGCTCCGGGAGGTCCGCAAGTCTGATTGTACACAGAAGGCTCCCCGGGTGCGGAATACACCGGTCCATCGCGCCGTCTTACGGTCTACTTTCGACACTAACCACACTTTTACCACAGGCATGAAAATCAATATGCGACTGCACCTTGCTGCTCTATTGCTCACTGTTGCCGCGACCCCAGTCATGGCGCAGGACAGCACCCACGCCCACGCCGCCGACCACGACCACGACAATGCGGTCCACGGATCCGGCACACTCCCCTCGGGGTGGATGGCCCGCACCGATAACAACGCACCGCTCACCAACCTCAAGTTCGAAGATATGGCACCGGGATGGCATGTCACGACGGGACCAGCTGTGCTGCTCTATCGCGGAACCGATCACGTGGACGGACGGGTTCACGCAATTGCCAAGATTCATCTCTTCCCGGGCGCCGGGCACGCCGAAGGATTCGGCCTGTTTCTCGGCGGTCAGCACCTGACCGACGCTGGTGAGAGCTATACCTATTTCCTGATCCGGGGAGACGGCAAGTACCTGGTCAAGCGCCGGAATGGCACCAACGTGACGACCATCGCGGACTGGACCGACTCCGATGCCATCGTCAAGCAGAAGGCCGATGGCCCCGTTGTGAACGAGCTGAGCTTCCAGGTCGGGGCCGACTCAGTCGGTTTCATGGTGAACGGCAAAACCGTCTATACCGCGCCAGCGAGCCAGGTGGATACCAAAGGCACGGTCGGCCTTCGGGTGAATCACAATCTGAATATTCATATTGAATCGCTCGGCGTTCACCCGCTCTAGCAGGATGGGGGATTGGGAGAAGTCACTTCCCATTCCCCCGCTCGCCCAATCGTCCAGCCGCTTCCTGAGCCGCGCGACGCAGCGCACCCTCTCCCTCATTCACCAGTCGCTCCAATGCTCCCCGGGCTCCAGCGCTTCCACTGGCAGCCAGGGCTTCCACGATCGCAACCCGTTGCGCTATCGGCCTCGCACTCTTGAGGATGGCGTGATGATCCAGCGCCAGGGCAAGGAGTGATTTCAAGGCTTCTGCCGAATCGATTCGAACCAGCGCGGTGACCAGCGCCGTCCATGCGCCGAGGTCCTTCTCTCCCTCCAGCACGGCAAGAATAGGCATCGCGAGCGCGGGCGAGTGGCGGTCTGCCAGAGCATACGCCGCGCTCGCGCGGGTGCCCGGCGCCTGATCCAAGAGAGCGCGACGGATAGGTATCAGGACAGCCGGAGTATCAAACCGGGCAAGCGCAATCACGGCTGCCTGCCGGACTCTCGCGTCGGAGTATTCCAGCGCCTTCACAAGCACGGGAATGGTGTCGGTCTGGCCGAGTCGTCCGATCAACTCGACGGCGTGACGAGCCTCATACCACCGCGGGCTGTCGAGCCGGGGGAGCAGAAGAGGGAGCGACTCCGGTATGGAGGCGAGGACTTCGTGAAGGAACCGCCTTGGTCCGATGGACTCGGCCTGGCATATATGGTCCACCATCAATTCAACGGCCTCAGGGCCGGCGAAGTGCAGCACCTCCGCGAGGCGCGGTTGTTCTTCGGTCGACCGCATGGCAAAGTCGATGAAATTTTCGAGCATCTTCCGGTGGAAAATACGGCGGAGCTGAATGAGATAGCCGCGCCGCTCGTGTTCCGGATAACGAGGAGTAAGCCGCACGAGTGACTGCGCCGCGTGAAGCGCTTCCATCCAGTGCCCCTGCCCGAGGCTTTGATCGAGCGCCTTGAGCATCATCTCGGAATCCTCGACCGGACCTGAAATCGTTCGTGGCCGGAAAGCAACCGGTTCCGGGATTACCGGTGCAGTCGAGCTGGCGCCATGCAAATCGCTTCGTACTGCGGAAACCGGCAAGAGCTCAACCTGGATCGACGGTGAATTTTCCACGGGGAGAGTGTCGCTCGCCAGCGCCCTCGCCAGGACCAGCACCTCCGCGGGCCTGGCATCTTCGTCCACGACGATCGAATCTACCCGCCGATACAGCAGGCGCCCTTTGAAGCTTCCTTCATCCGGCACGTCGGAGTACTCGATGCCCGCCTCGAGCAGCACGGGGCCTTCGAGCAACGCCATCGCGCAGCGAAGCGCGTCTTTCTGTCCGCTGATGTTCGCCGGCTCAAGGCGTAACAGGACGACGAGGCGGCCGAAATGCCGGTCAAAACGATCAGCGCTTCTGCTGTCTCGGAGGGGTGACATCATGTGTGAATGAAGGAAGGCATTGCTTGCAATGATTCACCTGGGCGTTTTCTACCGTGCAAGTGTCGCGCCGCACGATGCCACATAAGACCTTATGGCATCTAGCTTTATTTTACCGGAGACCCCATAGTAGTAGTCATCCCGAAGCGTTTTCCAGACCACTTTTGTTCAAGGAGATACCATGCTTCGCTTGCCGAAGTCAACTTTCCTGCTGGGCGCCGCGCTTTTCATCATGGCTCCAATGGCATCAGCACAGGTTACCGTTGGTGCTGATATGGGAGTCTTCAGTGCGTACACCTGGCGCGGACTGACGCTCAGCAGCAAGCCGGTCATTCAGCCCGACCTCTATCTTTCAATACCGCTGGGCACTGGCGCGATTACGGTGGGTGGCTGGGGAAATATCGAGCTTGGCAAGTATGATGGGACGAATGATATCAGCGAGGGTGGCGGTGCCGCTGGTCCTGACTTGACGGAGTTCGACTGGTGGGCCGAGTACGCGACAAGCATCCGCAAGGCGACGGTTACGCTCGGCGTCACCGGCTACGTGTACCCGAATGATTTCGGAATCACCTCCGATGCCAACACGGTCGAACTGTACGGACGAGTCGGCCTGGCGACGGTACTCTCGCCCAGGATCTCCGCCTATTACGATGTCGACAAGATCAAAGGCCTGTACCTCGAAGGTTCCATCAGCCACCCGATCGCCATAACGCCGGCATTCTCTCTCACGCTCGGCGCGCTTGCAGGGTTGAACGCCGGCCAGGGCTGCGAGCCGGACTCCAACGGCGTGTGCCAGGCGACTACGAGTTTTAATTTCTTCGATAACGGCCTCACGCATGTCGATCTTTCCGTATCGACTTCGTTCGGCACTGGTTCGCTCTACTTCGCTCCCGCATTCCATTTCCAGATCAACAGCGACGAAGCAACCAAGTTTCACAATGCCGATCCGGGCAAGTTTGACGAAAGCACGAAGATCTGGTTCGGCATGACCGTGAGCTGGGCGAGCGGCGGAAGCGACGACGAGTAATCTTCCAGCAGGTTAAAAAAAAGAGGGATTGAAGATCGGAATACCGTCTTCGATCCTTTTTTTTATTGAGTACCGATAATCGCAATCGTCGCGCTACTGCCAGCTTCGGCGTCTTTCAGCGCGAAGCACAAATAACAGCCCTTCAGATATCATCATCTCGTCAGGGTCTGCTGGTTCCGCGCTTCCTCTGTGTTTCCGTGGTTGCGGTTCAGTCCCGAATGATTTTCGTTATGCTGTGCCCGCTCTCAATGGAACGAATATTGTAAGACTCACGCAATATTCTTGAAGGTGTCTTCCAATCGATTGAGAACTTCCTCCAGAAGCGCTGTCTCAATCCCCAAAGCCGGTTCCAGGCGAATGACTCGCGCGTTGGCGTAGGTGCCAGCCACCAGTACTCCCCGTTTGAAGAGACCCGAGGCGACTTTCCAGCCGACTTCCTGCTGGTGGAACTCCAATCCGATCAGCAGGCCTTTGCCGTGCACGTCCTTGAGCACCTGCGGGTAGCGCGCCTTCAACTTGGCAAGCTCGCGCAACATCATGTCGCCCTTGGTTGCGGCCTGCCCGGGAAGATCCTCTTCGAGGGTGACCTCGATGGCTGCAATACCGGCAGCGCACGCGAGCGGGTTGCCGCCAAACGTGGTCGAGTGGATAATCGGATTGGGGATCATGACTTCCCAGATCTCCGCCGTCGCGATGAACGCAGAGAGCGGCATGACCCCGCCGCCAAGAGATTTACCGAGGCACATGATGTCGGGCGTGACGTTCCAGTGGTCGACACCCCAGAGCTTACCGGTGCGGCCCATGCCGGTCTGTACTTCGTCGGCGATGAGCAGCGCACCGTAACGCGTGCAGAGCTCGCGCACCCGGGGGAAGTAGTCGTCCGGCGGAACGATGGCGCCGGCTTCTCCCTGCACCGGTTCGAGCACGACCCCCGCAATATGAACACCGACCTGCTCGGCCCGGGCGAATTCCTGTTCCATCTCCCCGGCATCCCCGAAAGGCACAAACCGGACATCCTGCATTCCCTGCTGGAAAGGTTCGCGGAACATCGCCTTGCCCATCAGGGAGAGTGACCCGAACGATTTCCCGTGAAACCCGGAGAGCGTAGAAATGAACGTATGACGCCTGGTATACAGCCGGGCGAGCTTGATGGCGCCTTCAATCGCATCGGTACCGTTGTTAATGAAGAACGAATTGTTGAGCTCGCCAGGTGTCACCTCCGCGAGGAGCCGGGCCAGGGCTCCGCGCCAGGGCTCGAGCAGCTCCTGGCTGTTGAGCGCCATCCGTTTCATCTGCATCGAAACGGCTTCCACGATACGGGGATGATTCACGCCAGCGCTGAAGATGCCATATCCACCAAGACAGTCGATGTACTCGCGATCGAGAATATCCCGAAGCATCGCCCCTTCGCCGGACCACTCGATAGCGGCATACTGGCCGGCTTCGGTGACCGATTTGCGATAGGTGATGAAGCCGCGATTGTAGTAGGTGGCATAGTTATCCACCGTGTCGGCTATCAGGGCATGTTTTTCATCGAGGGAAAGCTCCGGTGCCGTGATCAGCTGGAGGTAATGACGGGCGTGCTGAAGAACTTCGGGGTTTGAAAGACGCAATTAATCGGCGCTCCTTTCTCGGGGTGGACTAGATCGCTCTATCAATGCTTTCTCACGCATGGAAACTATTTGAGCGTGCCTGCAGCCGGTACCTGTGCCGCCGTCCGGGGAAGGTGCTCAATCGGGTCATTTTCAGGGCCGAACCGCAACCACGGAAGCACGGAGGTAGCACGGAACCAGCGTAGCAGGTGCAGTTCTGGACATCTGCAAGCCTACGGTCGAAAACATTTTTTGGTAACAGCTACAAAGTAGAGTTACGGTTTTGTTGCTGTTGACAAAAAACTGGACACAAATGACAGCCCTACAAATATCAGCATCTCGTCAGGGTCTGCTGGTTCCGTGCTACCTCCGTGTTTCCGTGGTTGCGGTCATCCCTGTCCGCTGGACACCGTGGCTGGCAGTGGTTCTGGGCACAGTTGTCGCATGTCACTGGTCGATCCAATCCCGCATGCGATACCATCCGCCAACAATCGGGAGGAACCAGGGATCGCCATGGTACAGCGGGATTTTGGGAAAGTCCAACGTCGCCAGCTCCGGCAACTCGGCACCCGTGGCGACGTGCTGGCCCAGGCGATCCCCCAGGAAGACGGACATGGCGACACCGTGACCGCAGTAGCCGCCGGCGCACCAGGCGTCGCCGAGTCGTTCAATGTGGGGCATCTGGTCGCGGGTAAATCCGACGAACCCAGACCAGGCATACTCGATGAGAGTCTGTGCGAGTTCCGGGAAGATCCTGACCATGTCATGGCGGAGAATGGACTCGGTACGAGCCTCGCTCGTCGGGGTGAATGAAGCCCGTCCGCCAAACACGAGACGACCGTCAGCCGAAAGCCGGTAATAGTGCAGCAGGTTTCGGCTGTCGTTGACGATTCTTCCGGTCGGCAGGAGACTCTTTGCTACAGATGCGATAAGCGGGACGGTGGCGATGATATGACTGCCGATGGGAACTATCCGGCTGCACAACTCTGGATGAGCCGCGCGGCTGTAACCGTTGGTTGCGACAATCACGGCTCCCGCCTGCACGGTCCCGCGCGAGGTTTCAACCAGGGTTTGCCCATTCCTGCTGCCAATGTTTCGAACCTCCGCTCCTTCGACCAGCGTTGCGCCGGCAGACAACGCGGCGCGTGTCATGCCCGAAAGAAGGCGGGCAGGCTGCACCTGTGCGGCGGCTGGATCGAGGAGGCCCCCGCGGTATAGTGACGAGCCAACTTCGTTTCGAATCGATCGGCTATCGAGGATTGAGCATGGCTGGCCATAGGAACCAAGCAGCCGGGCGGAATTCTCGAGGGCACGAAACTGCTTCGCGGTTTCAGCCAGGGTGACGTGCCCCGAGCGGTGGAAATCGCAGGAGATACTCTCTCTTGAGATCAGATCTTCAAGAAAGCCGATTGCGGCGAGTGATTCCTGGTAGAGGGCCATCGCGCGCGCCCGACCGTACCTGGCGATCAGAACATCGAGATCCTCCTTGAAACCTGGAAGGACAAAACCGCCGTTGCGGGAGCTCGCACCAAATCCGATCGTTTCCTTTTCGATGATGACCACGGACTTGCCGGCCCGGGCGATCGCACGCGCAGCCGCCAGACCAGTGTAGCCGCCGCCGACGATCGCCACATCCGTTTCTGAAGGGAGTGCAGCTCCTCCAATCGCCGTCCCTTTCTTGCCATCGGTCCAGAGGCAACCTGGCTGCATCACGGCATAATCGGGTTTGGGGAGCGAATCCGACCGGTCATGCCCGACCTACTCCACCGTGAACCACTGCACCTCGACTCGCCGGTTCTGCTCGGAGTCGCTGCCGGCGGGTTCTTCCCAGCCGCGCCCGACTACGTCGAGGCGCTTCGAATCTACAGCCAGCTTTTCTTTCAAGACTCGCCGGATTTCCGACGCGCGATTCTTACTCAGCTCGACAGCTTTGAGCGCCATCTGCCGGACGAATGCTTCACCGCCCTGCCGGCGAAACTCGGGTATCATGGCATTGTCGACGTGGCCGCGCAGCAGAATGGTCGAGCCGGGACTCACCTGGAGCAGTTGCTTGATCGCATCGAGGTTCTTGAGATTGTCCTGGTTCTGCAGGTCGAGGGTTGCCGAGTTAGGCTGAAAGAGAAAGCGGATGTCCTTGCTCAGAAGCGGATCGTTTTCGAGCGATCCACGCGCACTGGAACGAATGGGAGCAATCGCAATTTGCTGACCGGCAAAGTCGCCCGAGGCCTGCGCAGCCTTAAGTCCGGTGAGATCCACAAAGTGATCGGGATCGACCGGATCCCCAATCAGCTCGGGGCCGTAGGCGTAGACTGCGGATTGGTAGATGCCGCCAAAGCTTCCCGCGGCATCGATGGCCCCGCTGAAAAAGGCGAGATTCTCGGGCAGGTTCGAAAGATGCACCTTGGCCAGCTCGGATCGGGCGTCCTCCCGGGTCCACTTGAAGGCCCGCGCGACAACATCGAGATGGGCTTCCGGGTCATCGCGAACCATGCGATTCCCCTGAAGCACTCCGCGCACCAGGCCAGTGACCATCTCCGGATGCTGTTCGGCGAAACCCTTGTTGAGCACGAGGATGTCGGAGATGATCAGGAGATTCTTGTTGGTAGTCAGAATCTTTGCCTGCCCGTTGCTCCGGGTCACGACCTCAGTGGTCTTGGGCTCCCATGTCACTGCTCCGGCAAGCCGGTTCCTGCCCGTAGTCACATCCTGCAGGAAGAGATCGCCGGCGCTGAACCCGTCCTCGGTATAAACAAGATTGATCTTGTCGGCATCCGGTGGCGCATCCACAGTGGACAGGGCGTGTACCGCGAGACCGGCCTCCTGCGCCAGATAACGAATGAAGAAATCGACCTCGGTAAACTGAGCCGCAGCGATAATCTTCCCCTTGAGACTGTTGATCCGGTTAATCTCTCGACGGACCACCAGCCCATCAGCACCCCGCGAATATCCAATCTGTACCGGCACCACCACCTGGAACTGGCGACCGTACACCCCGAGCACGTCGACCGTGGTAACCGAGCCGGCAAGCGCCCCTGAATTGAGTGAAGACCAACTCTCCTCTTCGCTCACCGTGAGCTTCACCTGGAATCCACCGATCTTGTAGAAGACCGATTCCTTATTCGGCTCCAGGCCGCCATTCGCCGCTATCAGGCCGGCATAGCCGGCGTACTCGCTGATTTCGATAGGGACGATATTGTCCTTGACCTGATAGGCCGCCGCCGGTGCCAGGCGGGGAACCTCGAGCTGCAACTGAGCCACTTCGGCGGGACTACCATCGCTCTCCTGGCTGCTGTCACCGGACTTCGTGAAGGAGCGGCCCTTCACCATATACATACCAACGGCAATGAGCCCGAAAACGAGCAGCAGGGAGAAGATCTTGCCAAATGGAGTGACGCGCGGTTCAGCCACTGTTCCAGCTCCGAGGTGAGGATAGGTCGGTATTAAGTGACGAGCATCGACTGGTGGATGGAGTTTCGAGTGAATTACCGACACCCACACCAGACACATCTACGAGGTATTCCAGCTACCGATAAGTTGCCGGCTACTCCGGCAGATTCTCCACAATGATCAGCAGGTAGTCAAGAGATCACCTTGGTGATCCGCGTTCAAGCTCTTTCGCCTACTCATAGACAATGGGTGTGGAGTGGCCCGCCCCCCCTGATGGGGAATAAAACCTAAAATCCGTAAAGATGCGTACCAGGAAACCGCGGATGGGGGCAGAAAGCCTCAGCTTCCGGTCTTTGGAGAATCCGATATGGTTAAGAATTCCGGGAAGATACCCGCCAATGCGTGCTTATGGCCGAGACCTCAGATCCTGATCCAATCGTGGAGTGGCCCCACCCCCTGATGGGGGAATAAAGTCAGAAAATCCGAAACACGCGTACCAGGGAACCGCAGATGGTAGCAGAAAACCGCAACTGCCCGTGCCATACTCACCAGGTTCGGCGTCGTCGCCCTAGTATGGCCATAGCACGGCCAGAGCGGATCTGGCGGCGCGCTCCGCCGAGGCCGACATACTCGCCGCCACTTCAACTCCACCGCCATTGAGAATTTGGCGGCATGGCAACGCACGATACACTCACTCGCGCGTGACCGCAGATCCTTATGTGACCGAGGAGTGTCTGCACCCCTGATGGGGGAAATAAGTCAGAGAATCTGAAACATGCCTACCAGAGAAAGTGGACGGCAGTCGACAACCGTGGTTGCCACTCAACTCCACCGCCATTGAGAATTTAGCGGCATGGCAATGCGCGATTCACTCACGTGAAAGGGACCGCAGATCCTTATGTAACCGAGGAGTGTCTGCACTCCTGATGGGGGAATAAGTCAGAGAATCTGAAACACGCGCACCAGAGAAAGTGGATGGCCGTCGACAACCGTGGTTGCCAGTCGACTCCACAGCCATTGAGAATTGGGCGACACGTCAATGCGCGATTCACTTACTCGAGAGGGACCCCAGATACTGATCTGGCCGGAGAGTGGCCCGCCCCCTAATGGGGAATAAATCGGAAAACCTGAAACGCGTACCGGATGGTAGCAGCAAACCGCAGTTCCCAGCTATCACCCTGCCGCTATTCAGACCACCGACAAGGTCGAACGATCGATTCCTGGTAACAGAAGCGGCTCGAATACAGATCCGGCAATGGAGAGTTTGCCCACTCCCTATGGAGAATAGAATCGAATCATCCACGGTCAGCGAGGCTACTGCGGCCCAATCTCCTTCTGTGCCTGCGCTGAACCCGATGTCCCTTCCGCCTGGATCCCCTGCGAAGCAAGAAATTCCGCGAGCGCCCCCTGCTCCAGCGCCTTTCGCTCGTTCTCTTTCTCCTGGACCGTATCGATGTCGACCAGGTCCTTGGCGACCCGCGCTTTGCCGGCGGACAGCTCATATCGCTTCTGCAGCGCTTCTTCGACGGTTTTCATCGTGTCGCCCAGGTCCCCGACTTTGAAGGCCGCATTGCCGAGTGCGGCAGCGGCTTCCGCCTGGGCTTCCTTGATTTTGACCTGCGAAAGCTGCTTGTCCAGCCGGCGAATTTTGTCCTCGAAATCCTTCTGCGCCACCTTGGCCTGTCGCAGATTCGCCTGGTAGGCTTCTTCGGTCTCCTTGAGCTCTTCGTTGTCGGTCGCGAGATCCGCCTTGAGCTCCTGCAGCTCGCGGGCAAGGCTTCCGGCCAGCTCGAGATTCCCCGCCTGGTGATTAGCGAGAATTCTCCTTTCGAGGTCGGTGCTGCGCGCCATCTTGGCTTTGACCTGGTTCTTGAGCCGCTCGGCAACGCCTCCCATGCGCGCGAGCGCCAGGTTGTAGTGCACCATCTTCTGCCTGAAGTCCTGCTTGGCGGCTTCCATCAGGATTTCCGGGTTTTGTTCCTCGATACCGCTGATGAACAGGCTGAGAAATCCGCGGAACAAGCGACCGACGCGAGCGAAGATGGCCATCGTAAATCTCCTGTGGGCCTTTAGAGGGCCGACGGACGGATGCCGTCGAACGGCGACTCGACATTGTAGAACTGCATTATAACGAACACGTAAGCCAGGGCCGGCAGTCTAGACGAACCGTCTCAGTGCGTCAATTTGTCGCTCAAGGTCCTCCGGCGGAATATCCCGGAAGCGATTCGGCAGAAAACGGAGGTCCGTGCACTCCTTCACCGCAACCAGGTCCATGTACTCGAGCTTTCGCGTGTACGCATTGGGGCGCACCTCGCGAAATACTCCTGCCAGGATCTCCTTGAGTGGCGGCTTGGGGTCTGCGGCCAGTTCAAGGATACGCAGCGCCCGGACCAGGATTCCCTCCAGCTCGTTACCGCCGAGATCCTGTCCATCGGACAGGGAGGGGAGGTCGGCTTCAGTAACCGGCACCTTGAGCTTCCGAGCCACCGCGAGCAGCAGGGCCTGGCGCTCTTCCTTGTTTTGCGGCGGAAAGAGCGGTATGTGCACATCCAGACGGCCCTGTCGCTTGAGATCGACCTCGAGCAGGTCGGGACGCGACGTGGCGAAGACCCAGATGATGCGTCCCCGGTTCCGGGTATCAGACATCTCCTTGGCGAGCATCGAATAGACTCGACCGGAAAGTCCACTATCCCCGTCACCGGATTCGCGCTTGCCCGCTGCCTGGTCCGCTTCATCGACGAACACCACCACCTGCCCCAGCGCCCGGAGAACTGAAAAGATCTTTTCGAGGTTCGACTCCGTGGCGCCAACCCACCGGTCGCGAAAGTTCTTGAGCACCACGCAGGGGATCCCCAGCTCGCCGGCCCAGGCCTGGACCAGGAAGGTCTTGCCGGTGCCGATCCTGCCAGTGATCAGGTATCCCATTGGCAGGGCGTGGAGTGCACCACGCTTGAGCAGTTGCGTGTCTTCGCGAAGCCAGCTCTTGACCGCATCCAGGCCGGCGACCTGATCGAGCGTGTAGGGAGACTCTACAAACTCCAGCAGACCCTGGCACTCGCGCTCTATCATCTGCTTCTTCATCAGCGTGAGCCACGCCGAAGTAATGACCTGGCCATTGCCCAGCGCCAGGGATATTACAGTCCTTGCGCCTACCCGGCTCAACCCGGTGAGCCGGCGCGCCAACATCTCCAGGGGCACTTCACACCTGGATGCAAGATCGGGGAATTGAGTGGCAACGAGCGCAGAGAGATATTCCAGCATCTCGACTTCGCCGGGGAGAGGCACCCTGAGCGTAGCCTGGTGCGGGTTCTCGACCACCAGCTCGTTGAGATTCCCCGCCTCCTCCGTCAGCAGCACAGTGATGATATTGGATTGGAGCACCGCCGGATCATTCGCCCAGCCCAGGGTCTTCACGACATTCGAGCTGAACGGTCCGCCCAGGGAGACAGGATCTCCACGAGGCACCACAAACTCCGCGAAGTCGATAATCACCGCGATGCGGTGAGGAGCGGCTGTTCCCTTGATGGCCTGCAGGTTGAGCGATCGCAGGATGTAGCGATCGATCAGCTCCAGCGCAGCGCCTGGTTCTCGAAGGATTGCCAGCGTGCTCCCTTCTGCGCCGACCGCGGTACGCAGCCATTCGCCCCAGTCTTCGGCCCCCCTGGCTGCGCGAATTCCGCGACCTCTATCATAGCTCAGCACAACTTCGTATCCATCGAACATCACGTCTTCGAGGAATCGCTTGATGGGGAGCAGTTTGCCTCCCGAAGGCACGACGTCGAAGATGTTACCGTGCACAATGAACTGGGCGACTGACCCCGAACGAAAGAGGTCCCCCATTTCACGAGCCCAGGGAGGGAGCGCTGCTCGCGGACGACCAGCATGGTTCTCTGGAACGGGACTCGTCACTGATTCACCTTGTCATGTTTCTGAAGAGGCAGGGGGGGCGGTTCGGCGACCAGGTCCTGGAGCACACCATAGACCTGTTGTTGTTCCCGGATCCACTGCGAAGTACCGCCCAGTGTCGTGGTAATTTCGTCGATGCGCTGAGAAAGGAGCTCGGGATCGGTGGAGAGAACCGCCTGCTCCCGGATCAGCTCAACCTGCTCGCGAATCCGGGCGAGCTCCGCCTCGAGAAATGCAAGCTTTTCTCCCCCTTCCGTCCGCTGGGCTTTTCGCTGCTCGACGATATCCAGCTGGCTCGTCAGACTCCGGCGAAGATCGGTGTTGATCGTCTCGTCCGCCAACTTTTTCCGGAGATCGGCAATGCGCTGGTCCAGTCGCTTGTTATCCGGGTCGGTCTCATCAACCAGCACTTTGTCGATAGCCTGGCGCATGAGCAGCAACCGGAGGTAGAGCCATGCCAGCCGGCTCAGACTGGTGCTCTGGCTCTCCAGGCCAGCGGGAACCGTGTCTCCCGCGAGGCCCTGCTGCTCCAGGATTGATCGGCAGCGGGCAACCAGCGCGACGTAGCGACGTTGATCGTTCTCGCTCAACCTGCCGGCAAGCTCTTCGATCTTGCCGCTCCAGTTCTCTTCGGATGCGGCGGAGTGCCGGCTCGCGATGGCTCGCTGAAATCTGCCATTCGTGATCAACGTCGCGAGGTATCCCAGCTCGAGGCCAGCGCCGATCACCCAGAAACCTGGATTCAGCACGCCAAGAAAACCGAAGAATGCGAGACCAATCCAGTTTGGTGGGATCCACATCCCGAAAGGTCGCGCGTTAAACGCAGCCTTGAGATACTGCCAGAACCCTATCTTCGCCACTCAGCTCGCCCCAAGCGCCTGCTCCATGACGGAGAGCCCTTCTTCAAGGATCGCGTCCGGAATCGTCAGTGGAACGAGGACGCGCACCACGTTTCCGTAGGTGCCCGCCGAGAGAAGCAGAAGGCCTCGCCGGAGCGCTTCCGCGAGGAGCCGGCTGGTTCGGTCCTTGTCGGGCACCTTCGATTGGCGATCGGTCACCAGCTCCATGGCAACCATTGCACCCAGCCCGCGCACGTCACCGATGCACTGTTGATTCATCGCCCACCGGTTGAAGCGATCTCGAATCAACGCGCCAATCCTGGCACCGTGCTCAGGGATTTTCTCCTCTTGCATCACATCAAGGACGGCGAGCGCGGCGACACACGCGAGCGGGTTTCCGCCGTAGGTTCCGCCGAGTCCGCCGACCTGTGGCGCATCCAGCACGTCGGCGCGTCCGGTGACAGCGGCGAGCGGCAAACCTCCCCCGAGAGATTTAGCGGTAATAATGAGATCGGGCACGAGATCGTAATGCTCGCAGGCAAACATCTTCCCGGTGCGCCCGAACCCGGTCTGTATTTCATCGGCAATGAAGAGAATTCCATGATCGCGGGCAAAGGCGGCGATGGTTTCGACGTACTCACGCGGGGCTGGCACAAAGCCACCTTCGCCGAGCTCCAGCTCCATGACGATCGCCGCTACTGAACCGGGATCGACCACCCCCGCAAACAACTGGTCGAGGTAGCTCCGACTCGCCTGGCAACAACGCCCTGTCTCGCTACCCTGTTTACCCACGGCACCAGCAGGACAGCGATAGCAATAGGGAAACGGAATACGATAAATCTCTGGCGCGAACGGGCCGAAACCTTTTTTGTACGGCATCACCTTCGCCGTGAGGCTCATCGTCAGGTTCGTGCGCCCATGAAACGCGTGGTCGAAGCAGACGATCGCCGGCCGGCCGGTAAAGAACCTCGCCGCCTTTACCGAGTTCTCCACGGCCTCCGCACCGCTGTTCACAAACAGGGTTCGTTTCTCGTGCGCGCCCGGTGTAATCGCGTTCATCCGCTCGGCCAGCCGCACGTAGGGTTCGTACGTCGAGACCGGAAAAGCCAGGTGGAGGTAGTGATCGAGCTGTTCCCGGACTGCGGCGACAACTCGCGGATGGCGATGACCCACATTCAGCGTTCCAATACCACCGCCGAAATCAATCAGGCGATTTCCGTCTACGTCAGTGATGATCGCGCCGTCCGCCTGGGCCACCGCGATCGGTGTCGTCGCCGGCACACCGGCGGACACGGCCTTCCTGCGCCGAGCCATAAGGGCCTGGCTGGCGGGGCCGGGGATGGAAGTCTTGAGGTGGATGACGGCCATGAAAGAACCTCGAGGCAAGTGCGCGTAAAGATATCGAAAGGGGTAGTTCGTGCAATCAGCGGGAGGGCGAAGGCGTCGCCTCGAAACACGGCGCCCCCTGGTGTTCAGGTCAGGTCATGGAGTCGTACGGTTGAGCGGATTGCCATCAGCATCGATGAAATTGATCGGGCCCAGGTTCAACTCCCGGATGCCGGGTTCGATCATGGCCCGGTCACCTACCACAACCCAGATCAGCTGGTCAGGTGCTATGACCTCTTTCGCGGCTCCACTCATCTGCCCGGGATTGAGCGCGTGCACCCTGGACGCGAAGGTGTCGTAATAGTTGTCGGGCAGCCCGTACGTCACGATGTCAGCGATCGAGCCCTGCACCGCGTCCATTGTTTCCCATTGGCCGGGAAGCGTGAGTGTCATGGTCGCCTCTGCCCTCTCGAGCTCGGCAGCTTCTGCCGGGCGATCGGCCTGGATTCCATGCAGCTCCTTCACCAGCTCGGCCATCGACTCTTTCGTCTTGTCGGTCTGGACCGGAGCATAGGCAAAGAACGGCCGCTGCCCTTTGGCGTCCCACAGGATCGTGAACGCGCCGTATGACCAGTGCTTATCCTCGCGAAGATTCATGTTGACTCGGGAGGTGAAGTTTCCACCCAGGAGTGTGTTCATGGCCTGGATAGCAACTTCATCTGGATTTCCCCTGGGCGGAGCCACGTTGCCGGCAAAGATGACGGACTGATCCGAGCCGGGCCGATCCACAATGTACACCGCCGGCTTTGCCGGGAGACTCACGGGTGCGATGTTCTTGACCGGCACCGTTCCGCTCCGCCATCCGGCAAAGAGCCGTTCGAGTTTCGGCTTGATCTCGGCCATGGTCGTGGCGCCGACCACAATGATGGTCGCGTTGTTGGGCTTGAACCAGGTGCGATGGAAATCCACCAGGTCCTGGCGGTTGATGCTGGTCACCGAGGCGGCGGTTCCTGATCCCGTCAGCGGATTGCCATATGCGTGCTGCGGGCCATACAGCAGTTGGGGAAAGACGCGGAGCGCCATGGCCATTGGCTGCACCTTCTCCCGCTGAATGCCCGCCAGGCGCTGACGCTGCAGCCGCTCGAAGTCTGCCAAGGGGAATGCAGGGTGAAGAATCACATCAGCAAAAACCGCCAACGAAGGATCGAGATTTTCCCTGAGCGCGGAGAGGCTCACCTGTGACATATCGAGGCCGGAGCCGGTGAACAGCCTGGCCCCGAGCATGGCTAGTGTGTCGCTGATCTGGAGGGCATTGAGCGTCGTCGTCCCCTCGTCCAGCATGTTCATGGCCAGGCTGGCTGTGCCGGGCTTGCCGAACTGGTCGGCCGCATATCCGGCGTCGATGAGCAGCTCGAGATTCACCTGGGGCACTGCACGCCGCTCGGCCAGAATCACCTTGAGTCCATTCGACAGCGTATCGCGCGCGAAAGCGGGGAACCGGACTGCCGGCGGCGCTCCGGGAACGGGAACCTTGCTGCGGTCGACGCCGCTGCTGTCCGCGGCGAAATCAGGGAACGGGTTTACCGTCAGGATGTAGACGCCATCGGAGAGCCACCGTTTGGACGCGGCCAGCAACACAGAGGGCGTGGCACCGGCAACCCATCCCAGCGTCGTCTTGTAATGCTCGGGCGAGCCCGCGAACACCTCGCCCTGGGCGAGTACATCGCTTTTTCCGCCAAACCCGCCGATCCGCTCAACACCACGAATGAAGTTGGCACGGTTTCGTGTCTGGACCCGGTGTAATTCACGCGCCGTCGGCCCAGTCGCGAGGAAGCGCGTCATCTCTTCGTTTATCGCACGCTCAACTGCGGCAGGATCGCCATCCGGCTTGACCGTGGCCTGGATGAGAAACTGTCCACCTATTTCCCGAAGATCGGTGAAAACGGCAACATCGGTACAGCTCTGGTCATCATAGACGAGACGTTTGTAGAGCCGGCTCGTCTTGCCGGCGCCGAGGACATCGCTCACCAAATCGAGATAGGTTCCCTCGCGGCTCCCCCATTGCGGGATGTTCCAGACCATGTAGATGCGGGCCTGGGGGACCCGGTCTTCCATCGTCTGCCGGTGAACGCCGGTACGCGGGGCCACCCACACCGACTGGTGGGTGACCGGCGGACCACTCGGAATATCTCCGAAGTACTGCTCGACCTTCTGCTTCGCCGTGGCGGCGTCGATGTCCCCCGCGAGCACGATCACGGCATTGGCGGCACCATACGAGGTAGTGAACCAGGTCTTCACATCCTCCACTGAGGCGGAGTTCAGGTCATCCATCGACCCGATGACGGTCCACGAGTAAGGATGCCCGACGGGATAGGTCGCTTCGGTGATAAGCTGCTCGGTCTTGCCGTAGGGCTCGTTTTCGCCCTCCCGCTTCTCGTTCTGCACGACGCCGCGCTGCTCGTTCAGCTTGGCCGTGTCGAGCACGCCGAGGAGATGACCCATCCGGTCCGACTCCATCCAGAGCGCCATGTCGATGGCGGGAGTGGGAACGTTTTCGAAATAGTTGGTTCGATCTTCATTGGTCGTGCCATTCTGATCCGTGGCACCGGCCTCCTCGAAGGGACCGAAGTAATCGGCGTTGTAATTATCTGACCCGTTGAACATGAGATGTTCAAAGAGGTGAGCGAACCCGGTGCGTCCGGGACGCTCGTTCTTCGACCCTACGTGATACCAGATATTCACGGCGACAATAGGCGCCTTGTGATCTTCATGGACAATGAGCGTCAACCCATTCCGGAGGACAAAGCGCTGGTAGGGAATTTCGACGCTGGTCGTGACGGCGGACGGTGCCGAAGCGCGACGCGCCGGCGTCTGTCCGACGAGGGGACCCGCCATCGCGGTGAACATGGCCGCCATTCGCAGGGAATGGCTGATGGAAAAACGTGGATACATGAAATGCTCCAGGAAGCAGCAGGGAATACGGACAATAATGCGGGGAAAGACCGGATGCCAGAATGCTGGTTCTACGGTGAGCGGTCTCCTGTTGTTGCGCCGGATCGACGAAAGTGTATAGTTGTGCTTCCCCCCAAAGCCGAGAACTCCATGCGCTTTTTGTCGTGGCGATTGGCCGGTACGGCTGCCCTCCTCGGCGCCGCCCTGGCCTGTGAGAAGAAGGCAGAAACCCCCGTTGCCGGGGCGGCGGCCAGCAAGATCACCATCACCCCCACGGCAGACGCCCGCGCCGATGCGCGGACGTACCTCGCCCGGCTTTGCCCCAAGCCCATCGGCGGAGAGCTCAACTTCATGGTATGGGAGGGGTATACCGACACGCTATTCACCAGGCCGTTCGAGGAGGCCTGCGGGGTCAAGGTCAACGCGACCTACATGGGTTCGAGTGACGACCTCGTCGCCAAATTGCGGGCCGGTGGAGTGCAGACAATCGACCTGGTCTCTCCCTCCAGCGACGCGATAACTCAGATTATCTCGGCCAACCTCGCCCTGCCGCTCGATCTCAACCGGGTGCCCAGCTATAACGACCTGATGGCGAGCTTCCGGAACCTGAGCCTCGCGCGGAAGGATACGGTCGTCTACGGAGTACCGTGGGCGTTTGGACCCAATCCCCTGATTTACGACACCACCAAGTTCATCACGGCGCCGGACTCGTGGGGCGCCTTGTGGGATGCCAAGTATCGCGGGAAGCTCTCACTGCAGGACGACATCGCCTCGCTCTGGATGGTGGCACAGTTTCTCCGGCTGGATAGCGCCGACCAGAGCCACCTTTACAATCTTTCTGATCAAGAGCTGGCGCAGGTGAAGGCGAAGATGCTGCAGCTCAAACCCAATGTGCGGAAGTACTGGGCGACGGCGGGAGACATGATCCAGCTGTTCCAGAGCGGCGAGATCGTCGCGGGCGAGGGATGGCCGCTCATGACCGCCCAGCTTCGCGCCGCTGGATTCCCTGCGGGGGAAGTGATTCCGAAAGAAGGCACCACCGCCTGGGCCGATCACTGGGTGATGACCTCTGGTGCAAAGAACCTCGACGCGGCATACGCCTGGCTCGAATACGCTTCACAGCCGTTTACCCAGAAGCTGCTGGCCGATGTCACCAACTACATCGTCGCCAACCCCGGCGCCAGGATTTACATGACGCCGGAACAGGTCGCGACCCAGCGTGACATCGCCGACTACGGCACTCGGGTCAACTTCTGGCAGTGGAGTCCGCGCCGAGACAAGTACCAGGAGGTCTGGAACGAAGTGAAATCGGCGAGGTAGCTGATTGCTGATCTCGTACGGAAAGGGTCGATCTCTGATCGACCCTTTCTGTACTCCGCACACCGCTTCCCGCGAGAAGACTCGATCACTCGGGTCCAGGAGTTCGTCACCGTGAACCCATCCATTCTCGAGCTCCGATCACTCACCCGGCGGTTCGGCGACTTTACCGCGCTGGACGGTATTTCTCTCGCTATCGCCCCCGGGGAGTTTCTTACCCTCCTGGGCGCCTCCGGTTCAGGCAAGACGACGACGCTTCGACTCCTCGCCGGGTTCGATCAACCGGACAGCGGCAGCATTCTCATGGACGGTGTCGACATTGCCGGCCTGCCGTCTTTCAAACGAAGCATCAACACCGTCTTTCAGCAGTATGCCCTGTTTCCGCACATGAGCGTTCGGGAGAATGTCGGCTACGGCCTCCGCATGCGAAAGGTGAACAAGGCGGAGATCCGGAGCCGAGTGGACGAGGCGCTGGAGATGGTGCAGCTGGGGCAACTCGAGGCCCGCGCACCACGCCAGTTGTCCGGGGGACAGCAGCAACGGGTGGCCCTCGCCCGCGCGCTGGTGAACCGTCCTCGCGTCCTTCTCCTGGATGAGCCACTCGGCGCCCTCGACCTCAAGCTTCGAAAAGAAATGCAGCTCGAGCTGAAGCATCTGCAGACGCTCGTGGGAATCACGTTCATCTACGTCACCCACGACCAGGAAGAAGCGCTGACGATGTCGGATCGGGTCGTGGTCATGCGGCAGGGAAAGATTGAGCAGATCGGAACCCCGAAAGAGATCTACGCCCAACCGACGTCCCGCTACGTCGCGGACTTCATCGGGGAGACCAATCTGCTCACGGGGGAAGTCACTTCGCTCGATGGGAGACAGGTGACGGTCCGCTGCGATGGATCATCGATCGTCATCCCGGTAGGAGCGATGCCGGTTGTCATCGGCGACAGGGTCTGGTTTTCGGTGAGGCCCGAATCCATGGCAATGGGCACGGGGCCGGCCGCCGGCGAATTCAATCACCTGGAAGGAACTCTCACCGACACCGTGTATGCCGGGGCGATTACCCGATTGCACCTGGCACTTACAGGAGGAAAACGCCTCGTGGTTCACCAAGCCGCCGGCGGGCCACTCCCGGAGCCCGGGGCGCGAGTGGCCGTACAATGGCGACCGTCGGATGGCGTGCTGCTGCCCGACCGCGTCACAGCAGACGCCGGGCTGAGCCGCCGGTGAATCATTCTTCCCCCGCCCCACCTACTCGCTCCGCTCTCGACTACGTGCGGGCCCATCCCCGGCTCCGGAGTTTCCTCTCCGGACTGGTGCCCGTCGGGTGGGTAACGGTGCTCCTCCTGTTTCCGTATATCCTTCTCCTCGTCCAATCGTTCTGGAAGCTGGAGAACGGGACGATTACCCACCAGGTGACGCTCGATAACTACCGGCGCCTCTTTGGCACGGCACTCTATCCTGACACCATTCTGTTTTCGGCCGGCATCGCGCTTCGGGTAACTTTCTTCTCGCTGCTGCTGGCCTATCCACTGGCCTATCTGCTCGCCTTCAAGGTGAAGCGCCATCGTAACCTGATGTACATGGCGGTCATCATTCCGCTCTGGGTGAGCTACCTCGTCCGGGCCTATGCCTGGAAAATTATTCTTGGCCAGGAAGGCATTCTCAACGGTCTGCTGATGTCGAGCGGGCTCATTCATGAGCCGCTGACCGTGCTGCTCTACAGCAAGTGGGCGCTTATCATCGCCCTGACGCACATCTACACACCGTTCACCCTGATGCCCATCTTTGCCGTCCTCGAGTCGATCCCGGTCTCGCTCAAGGAGGCAAGTGGTGATCTCTATGCCAGCCGCTGGCAGACCTTTCGCCGAGTCATTCTTCCACTGTCGATTCCCGGGGTGGTGGCTGGGTGTACCTTCGCGTTCGTGCTCAGCATGGGCGACTTCCTGGCGCCGCAGCTGCTGGGCGGCAATGACAGCGCGCTCATGGTATCGAACCTGGTGTGGAGTCTCTTCGGGGTGGCGTACAACTGGCCCCTGGGCGCGGCGGTCTCTGTCGTGATGCTCTGCCTCACGCTGGTGCTGCTCTGGCTGGCGAACAGCGTGGAGAAGAGAATGAACTACACGGGCGCTGATGGGAAGAAGGCTGCAACGGATGGGCGCGGGATGATGGCGCGAGGCGCCGGCGTATGAGAAGTCCGCCAGGCCGGCCACGCGACATGATCACGCCATCGCTCTGGGCCGTGGGCAGCGCTGTATTCCTCTTCATATACCTGCCCCTGCTGGTCGTGGTGCTATACGCCTTTCACGATTCCAACATCATCGCCTGGCCGCTCAAGCTTGGCACGTTTCACTGGTTTGCCGACCTGTTTCACGATCGCGGAATGATGGACGCGGCGGTCGCGAGCCTCAAGCTTGCACTGCTCACGGTTATCATATCGGTGGGGATCGGCGTGCCCGGCGCCTTTGTCCTCGACCGCCTCGATTTCCCGGGGAAAGAGGCTTTTCGCAGGCTCGTTCTGCTGCCACTCATTCTTCCGGGCATTATCACCGGCGTCGCCCTGCTCACCTACTTCTCCTTTCTCCATGTGAGTCTTTCCAGCGGCTACCCTGCTATTCCAGGGTGGCCCGTGGTGCTGGGGCACAGCGCTGCACTCACATCGATCGTCGTCACCCAGGTCTTTGCCCGGCTCCAGCGACTGGAAAGATCCCAGGAGGAGGCGAGCCAGGACCTCTACGCCAACGAGTGGAAGACATTCTGGTACGTCATTCTCCCGAATATCCGCACCGCCGTGCTCGGTGCCGCCCTGCTCGTTTTCACGTTGAGCCTGGACGAGATCGCGGTCACGTTTTTTCTGATCGGCCGGCAGAATACCCTGCCCCTCCAGATCTGGGGCTTACTGCGCCGCGGCATCACACCCGAGGTGAACGCCATCTCAACCATCATCTTTGCATTGTCTGTCGTGGTGATTGTGATGTGGGCGAGACTCATGCGCGAGGAGGTCGCGACCAGGTAGGCGCCGTCGCTCAATTGAGAGTTTCTCGACCATGAGAACCAACCAGATTCCCGGCACCACGCACCTGTGTATGTGTGTCAGGCCACGTCGCCCGGGCTCGATGTCCAGTACCTTGTGGCCAGGGAAACAGGCGAATTTTTCGAGGAGATCATCGTGGCCCCATCGGTTCAGGCGATCATAAACAGCAAGGCGGGCAGCGCTGGACCGGACGATTGGCAACAGAATATCGAGCGGCTGATTACGAGCGCCTTTGCCGGCGCCCGCGTCCTGTTTCCGGAGGAGGGCTCGGATGTCACGGCGATTGCCCGGGAAGCCGTGAGGAATGGGGCTGAGCTGGTGATCGCCGGGGGCGGCGATGGCACGATCAACGCCGTCGCGGCTGGTCTGGTCGGTACCGACGCGATGCTCGGAGTTCTGCCGCTCGGCACCCTCAATCACTTCGCCAAGGACCTCGGCATGCCCCTGGAACCCGAGGCGGCGATCGAAGCCATCAGAACCGGATCGGCGCGAAGTGTCGACGTCGGCCAGGTTAACGAGACCATTTTCATTAATAATTCGGGGCTCGGACTCTATCCTACGATCGTACATCTGCGAGAGAACAAGCAGGAGGCGGGTGCCTCCAAGTGGCCGGCAGCGCTCTCAGCGACGATACGGTCGCTCGCGCAGTATCGGGTGCTCACCATACGGATAGAAGTCGATGGCAAACAGCTGGTTCGCAGGACGCCGATCGTGTTTGTTGGCAATAACGAGTACAAGCTGGAAGGTGTCCGGCTGCCAACCCGTGCCACGCTCGATGACGGCCAGCTCTGCCTCTACATCCCTCATCCGACCGGCCGCGCCAGGCTCCTCTGGTTTTCGCTCCGGGCACTGCTCGGCGATCCCCGGAAGGACCAGAATTTCGATGCCATACTCACCCGGCAGTTCCGGATCGATTCGCGCCACAGCCGACTCGCGGTTTCTATTGACGGTGAAGTCAGGGCGATGAAGACTCCACTCGATTACAGAATCCTCGCGGGCGCCCTTCGCGTGATGTCTCCCACCCCGACGACCTGACCGATGCGCACTGTGATCCAGATCTCCGATCTTCATTTCGGCACCATCCTCGAACCCACCATCGAGCCCCTGGTCCGCCATATCAGCGCGCTCGCACCCGATCTCGTCATTACATCGGGAGACCTGACGCAACGGGCCCGCCGGGATCAGTTTACCGACGCAAAAAACTTTCTCGCCCGACTGCCGGAGCCGCAGATGGTCATACCCGGCAATCACGATGTGCCGGCCTATAATCTGTGGCGTCGCCTGATGGAGCCGCTTGACCGCTACAAGAAAATGATCACGCCAGATCTCTGCCCGACCTTTTTCGATGACGAAATCGCGGTCGTCGCGCTCAACAGCGCCCGGGCACTCGTCATCAAGGGTGGCAGCCTGTCCGAGAAGCAGGTGAACTGGGCCGTAGAACAGTTCGAAAAGCGCAGCAGCAGCGACCAGGTCCGCATCGTGGTCGCGCACCATCCCTTCGATATTCCGCCACGCCTGCAGGGCGTCGACATTATCGGCGGCGCCGAGTACGCGATTCATCGCTTTGCCCAATGCGGGGTCGATCTTTTTCTGGGTGGACACCTTCACCTGGTGTACGTCAGCAGCACCGCGCGATACAAAGTTCCGGG
>JBDTQP010000006.1:0-29028 GCA_039932125.1 Gemmatimonadota bacterium | reverse complement strand
ATTCCGAGCCGTATCGATGGGCATGAAATCGGATATAGCCGGCACGGCGCCACCTATGACCTCACGTTTTCATACACCACGCCGCTCCCGGTCCATTGCACGTATACTCCTGCCCGCTGGAAATGCGGGTATCTGTGAGGCAGGCTGCGAAATGTCATTTCGGTAGAAACGTTTCATCACTGCCCGCGTAGTGCTCCCTTCAACTCCAGACTCACACTCGACATTGATGCAGCCGATATTGTCAGGAGAGTGACAGCCTTGGGCGCGTTTGTGCCTTCCCGCCAACCTTTACCCGAATACGATGATCTCCCGTTCCTGTTCACGACGAGTAGCGCAGCACCTGGTCATCATCTTCGGACTGGTATTCCTGTCCACGGCGTCCCTGGCCTGCCAGGAGGCCGTACGTCGGATCGAAGCGCGCGCCTTGATGGGCACTATCGCGGTCGATGGTGACCTTGGCGACTCGGCGTGGGCTCGGGCCCATTTCACTGCTGACTTCACGCAGAAGGACCCAGTGGAAGGTGCCGCGGCTACCACACTGACCGAGGTCGCCTTTCTTTTCGATGAGGATGCGCTCTATATCGGCGCCCGGATGCTCAGCAGGACCCCTGGAGACATCCGCGCCGTTATGGCGCGGCGTGACAACCCGCTCAATTCCGAGCGGATCCTGATTTCGCTGGATACCTATCTCGATCATCGTACGGCGTACACCTTTGGCGTGACGGCGACCGGTGTGCGATTCGAGTATTACCATCCGAGCGACAATGAGTTCAATCGCGATTTCTCGTTCAACCCGGTGTGGGAAGCGAATGCGCGGCGCGACTCCACCGGATGGACCGCGGAGATGCGGATTCCCTTCTCTCAGCTTCGCTTCAATGAACGCCCCATGCAGGTGTGGGGAGTAAACATCAATCACTATATCCCCGCCCGCAACGAGGACGTGTACTGGGTCCTGGTTCCGAAAAACACAAACGGCTGGTCGTCCCGCATGGGCGAGCTGGTGGGAATTGAGAACGTGCGACCGCGGCGCCGGGTGGAACTCGTGCCCTACACGGCGGCAAACGCCACCCTTCGGGGAAACCGGGACCTGAATAATCCCTTTGACAATGGATACAACCTCACGGCCCGTGCCGGAGGCGATTTCAAAATGGGCCTGGGCCCCAGCCTTACCCTCGACGCCACGGTCAACCCGGACTTTGGCCAGGTCGAGGCCGATCCCGCCGTGGTGAACCTGAGCGCAGTAGAGACCTTCTTCGATGAGCGGCGCCCATTCTTCACCGAAGGCGCCAACCTCCTGCGCGGGAACGGTGCGAACTACTTCTACTCACGGCGAATCGGTGCCTCGCCTCGGGGTCCTGCGTCAGGTGATTTCGTCGATCGGCCCCCGGCTGCCACGATTCTTGGCGCTGCCAAGATTACCGGCCGGCTCAAGTCCGGAACATCCATCGGGGTGCTCACGGCGCTGACCGACCAGGAGTTCGCCCGCTCCTTTGACTCCACCTCGCGGATTCTATCCCGTACCTTGATCGCCCCCCGCACGGGCTTTGGAGTCGTGCGGGTGCAGCAGGAGTTTGGCGCCAACGCCTCGACCATTGGTGGCAGCTTCACCGCCGTGCACCGGAGTCTCCAGGAGGGTTCATCGCTGGCCGCCCTTTCTGCCCGGGACGCGGTGGCCGGTGGCGTCGACTGGTTGTTTCGCTTCCGCGGCGGAGCGTACGAGCTGAGTGGCTCGGCCGGCGCGAGCAGGGTCAGTGGCGATTCGGCCGTCGTCGCCGCGATCCAGATGAATCAGACCCACTATTTCCAGCGACCGGACCAGACTCACATTCACTTCGACCCGGGGCGAACGTCACTCGCGGGATACTTTGGCCATGTTCGATTTGCCAAGAGCGGAGGCAATCACTGGCTGTACAACGCAGGTATATCAGCCGAGTCACCCGCATGGGAAATCAATGACGCCGGCAGGCTCGGCGCCGCGGACGATCTCGATGGGTCGGCCATGCTTCGTTATCGCGAGAACGAGCCGGGCAGGATCTTCCGGTCGCACAGTGAAGCGCTTTACGGATACATGGGGTGGAACTTCGGCGGGATCCGGCAGTTCTCCGGTCTCGACCTGGAAACCTCAGCGACCTTGAAGAACTTCGTCACTGCGACCTTCAGCGCCGAGCTGAATCTCCGCGAGCAGGCGGATAACCTGACCCGGGGAGGTCCGCTGATGACGCATCCGCGAAACTGGAATGTGAATGGCGGGATGCAGAGCAGCTTCTCCGCGATAACCCGATGGCAGTTCTCAACCCGGCTCAGCCACGACGAGCTTGGGGGCTATTCCTACCGCCTGAATGGTGGCCTCACGTTCCGCCCCACGAGCCAGCTGGAGGTCTCGGTTACGCCTGCCATTTCACGCGAACTGAATCAGCGGCAGTACATCACGCAACGGGCGGGCGGTCCGGCAGAAACCTTCGGAACTCGCTACATCTTCGGAAGCATCCTGGGAAATACGGTATCCACGCAGGTGCGCATCAACTATGCACTGAATCCTGACCTTACATTCGAGCTTTACGCAGAGCCGTTCGCTGCCAGCGGTCAGTACAGCGGCATCGGCGAGCTATCGCAGCCGCGTACCAACGACCTGCGCGTTTACGGAACGGACGGGAGTACGATCGCCCAGGCGAATGATGGCTCGTTCAAAATCAACGACGGCGCCGATCAGTTCACCCTTGCACCCGATTTCAACGTGCTGTCGTTTCGCAGCAACCTGGTGCTCCGCTGGGAATGGCGGGCCGGCAGTACGCTCTTTCTCGTCTGGCAACAGAATCGGTCCGGCTTTGACGACCCGACTGAGCGTGCTCGCGTCGGAAATTTGTGGAGCGCATTCCGGGCCCAGGGTGACAACTTCCTGGCTGTGAAAGTCTCCTACTGGATTCCCGTTGATTAGCCCGGAGAGGGGAGCCAGCAGCTAACGGCGGTTTCCAGGACCCCCCGCCGGGGAAATGGATCCTCTCGCGGAGCAGGGGCGGGACCCGGCGCCGGACCGGGATCACCCGGATTGGGGTTAGGTCGTGGATGAGGCTCAGGCTGAGGAACGGTGCCGCGGATCGGTTTTACAGGCATGTCATATACCTCGCTCTCATTGTCAGGCGCCCCCCTCCTTCCAAACTACCACATTTCTCCTCCTGCGAAGTGCGCTGCGTCGCATCAGGCACGAATGGCTCATTCTGCGTGGCTCTCCCAATGCACGCGGTGGGCGATGCGGTGGATCAGCGGTGCCAGCAATACGCCGGCGACGAGCAGGAAGACGAGTCCCGAGTACAGGGCATAGAATCCGGCGAAAATCTTCCCGGCATCCGTTAGAGGGGCATCGACTGGTCCCATGCCGCCGAGGAGCATGGCACTGTTCAGGAAAGCGCTTCTCCACGCCAGTCGTTCATAATGTTCATACCCAAGCATCCCTACCAGGATCGATACAATTACGACTCCCGCGGAGATGAGTGCATGCCCCAGCATTCGCATGAGAAAACGAGGCAAGGGGGCAGGGGGGATGCGGTGATGTTCACCCATACGCGCTCACACATTGGTAGAGAGTGAATGTTTTTTGGTGCTGGAGTGTGATCCGACCCGGTGCAACGCGCAAGAGGGAGACGTCGGGCCTGACGCCTCCCTCTACGCGGTCGTCATTCCTGCGCGAGCGCCTAGAACAACACCTCGACCCCGAGTCGAACCAGGCGAGGCTGGCCATATACAAACAGCGGCTGAGAGAAATCCTGGGCCGCTGCCAGGTAGAGCGGCATCAATTCATTCTGCCCGGCGACATAGCCGTCGTGATCCAGGTCGGCGTAGGCGCGATAGCGTGGAGACTCGTAGGGAATCGCCTCGGGGTGGGCCTGGTAGGCTTGGTCGGCGAGCGCCTGGATTCCGTTGCCATCGAGTCCTGGTGTTCCGGTATCGCGGCGAATGGCCACCAGGTTTCTGCGGTTAAGCAGATTTCTCACGTCGACGTATATCCCGCTCCCGATGCCAAGTGCCCGGATCGGCTTCCGGAGCAGGAAGTCCACCGTTGCGGTGGACGGCAATCGGGAATCATTGGGCGGGCCAATAATCGTGTCACCGGTAGCGTTCGTCCTGCTGAACGGCAGGCCTGAGTTATACCGGACGATTGACGCGAGCTCCAGTCCCTCGAACGGCTGAATCCCCAGCAGTGTGGGGCCGGCTCGATCGTTGACCCGTGCCTGCAGGATCGCGGTGATGGAGTGCCGCCGGTCATAATCCAGCGGAAACTCAACCCGTGCCGGGAAGGTCGTGTCATGCGTGATGGGATCGATGGTGAACTGGCGAAGCCCGAACGCATTGGTGGATGTGGCGGTCGCCTTGGCCAGTGTGTAGATCAGCCGCACGCCCCAGCCGCCTCGCATCTCCCGTTCGGTCGTGAGCTCCAGTCCTCGCACGCTGCCGTAATCGGTCAGCGCGAAGACGGTCGAGTCGGGGTTCACCCCGAGCGGGACCGAGGCAACCATTCCGTCAATTCGTTTGCCGTAGACACCCATTTTCACGGAGGTCACAGCGGAAGGGCGGATACGAAGATTGAACTCGAACTGCGTGGCCCGCTCGAAACCAAGATCGGGGTTGCCGCGACGAAAACGTCCGGTACGGGTCGTGTCATCGAATGCGGCGTCCACCAGGTATTGAAAGTCCGGCGGCTGGCTGAATTTTCCAAAGCTCGCGACCAGCGTCGCCCCGGAGAGTATCGTGCTCACCGCGACGCGGGGACTCAATGTGGTCCGGGGGCCAAATCGTCCGTTGCCCACCTGATCTGTATTCAGTCCGGATCCGCCGTCGAAATGCTCGGCACGAACGCCCATCGTGAACGCCAGGTCATTGAGCCGCGCCTGCGCTTCGACGTAGGCAGACCAGAGATGCGGAGTAAAGTCGGCGGCGGTGGCGGGCGGGATACTGTCGCCCGATGCGCGGAACGCCGAGACCCGTTGAAAGGTCTGCACTTTCTGACCGGCGTATTGTCCGCCGAAATAGAGATCGAGATTCTGACCGGCGCCATAGGTCATGTCCAACTGCCCACGAAGCTCGCGGAACTGATTCCACGCGATGTCGCCTCGAGACGCCGTGCCCTGGAAGAATGCCGGCACGCCCCAGGGTGTTGCACTGCTCGTTTCGGGCGGGATGAACCCGGCAATGACGCCGGATCCGGCAACCGTGTCCTGCGATCGAGCAATGTCCTCACCGACGAAATGAAAGGCCTCTCCCGTGATGCCGCCGATCTTGAGATCGACCGGACTGGTCAGTGTTCCCCGTATAAAGTCACGGTGGAAGTAGCCCAGTCTGCCATCCACGATGAACGAGCGGTTGCCGAGCGACAAGGTGTTCTGCAGGTGAGCGGAGAGCAGTGTACCCGTCACCTTGCGCGCGGGTGAAAACTCGAG
This sequence comes from Gemmatimonadota bacterium, assembly GCA_039932125.1. Classification (GTDB taxonomy): domain Bacteria; phylum Gemmatimonadota; class Gemmatimonadetes; order Gemmatimonadales; family GWC2-71-9; genus DASYPP01. The sequence continues at coordinate 23,596 of JBDTQP010000006.1, read as the reverse complement.
ATCGTACTTGTATGCCGGATCGTAGAGCAGACGCTGGTCGATCGACCTGAGCCCGAGCAGGCGCAGCGTCTGCCGGGAATTGAGCGGGATCGTCAGTTTGCCGGCAAAGTCGTACGTCTCACCGCTGTTATGCGGAAGCAGCCAGGGATTGGCGTTCCGGGGATCGAGAGCTATTCCGGAGGGAGGCGCATTCACCGGATCGGCATCCAGGCGGCCACTCACGTCAAACGCCACCAGGAACCCGATCTTGCCTATCAGCGGCCCGTCCGCCTGCAGCAGCAGCCGATCGAGACCGTAGTCCCAGCCATTTCCCAGCGGCCGGTCTGTCTCGTACGCTGCCCGCCCCCGAATGTCGTCGCCGCCATCCTTGGTTACGACGTTGATCAATCCCGAAAGCGCCTGCCCATACCGTGCCGAAAAGGCATTGGTGGTCAGCGTGGCTTCCTGCAGAATATCGGGTGGGAGACGAACGCCGAGCGGGCCGGTCGAAGCATCGAGCTGATTCTTGACGCCAAGACCATCGAGGATGAACGCCTGCTGGCCGAGTCGGCCGCCACGATAACTCTCGCCGACTGCGCCGGCCGAAAGGGCCAGCGCTTCATCGAGCGAGCTGACCGGAAGCTGTCTCAGGTCGGCTGCGGTGATTCGCTGGGTGGTAGACGTTGCGAATGGATCGAGCACCGAGTCGACGGCGGTGATTACGATGGGCTCCAGCACCGTGGGTGCTGGTGTCAGGTTGAAATCCACGATGGTCGTCGAGCCGGCTCGAACCAGCACGCTGTCGCGAATCTCGCCACGATATCCGATGAACCGGACACTGAGGCGATGCCAGCCAGCCTGCAGACCCCGGATGCGATACCCTCCGGTCGTGTCGGTGGTGGCGGCGTTGCTGCCGGCGTCGGCCCCCACTCTCGCCAGCGCGATCCCGCGACCGGTCGTAACATCGCGCACGTTACCGGCAATCGCACCGCTCGTCTGGGCCAGGAGAGTAGAAGGAGTCATTCCGAGCGCAAGGAGCAGCGCGGCACGAGTCACATTCATCCGTTGTCCTTGTGACGTGGTCTGGTTAAGGCCGGATTCATCATGGAAGATCGAACAACCAGAGGTCGGCGGTGCTTGTGATGGTCGTATCAATACAGCCGATCGGTGGTGCGCAGCTGGCGACATGAGCAGAGTAAGCTTCCGCGACGCCGTGCTGACCATCCGGCGAAAGCGCTGGCCGCCGGAAGAGCCGGTCGAGCACCGGCAATAAGGTGGCACTCCCAGTCGCGAGGTTTACCTCGTACAGCGCGCCTGCGGCGTCCCGTTGGAGCACACCCACCACGGGGTCGGGACCATAGGAGACTCGTCCGCCGACAACAGCCATCATCCTGGTGCCTACGACGGAAACGTCCCGGACAATTCCGAGAAGACCAAAGTCGTGCACGATGGCCACTGCGCCGGTTGCGAGGTCAATGGAAAAAACCCGGGTGTCTCCGTTTCTGGTGATGTAGACCGTCCCATCAGTTGGGTTGACCGAAACAGAAGAAACGTCCTGGCTGTTCGGGACGATCGTAAGCGCAGGAGTCACCGTCGCGAGATCCAGTTTGACCAGCTCCAGCCCCATGCGGACGGTGTCCCTCGGACAACGACTGCAGGGAGAGAGGTAGAAAATCTGCTGGGCCAGGTAGAGTGCCGTCGTGGGGTCGATCCATCGAACATCCGTGATGCCGAGGTGGATCTTGCCGTTTGGCGCGGTATAGGGATAAGGCCTGATGATGGTGGCATTGGCAGGACTTGATACGGTGGCCAGCACCAGCGCCGATTCATTTGGTGTCAGGCTGGTTTCGACCGACGACTCTTTCGCATAGAGCAGTCTTCCATCCGCGTTTGGCGCTGCCTCGATAAAGGTGTCTATTGAATCTGCGGAGCCCAGTGTGTATCCACACGTCTCCTGTATAATAGTCCCACCGGTTGAGGGTAAACGAACGAGGCAATTGTCCTTGTCATCCCGTCCCAGGTCTTCCCATGTGAACAACATCCCGCTTCCGTCGGGCAGCCAGGCCGGCCGCCGGTCATTGCCGACGTTGTACGTGAGCTGGCGATTGGCTCCCTGCGTGAGGGTGCTGTCCTGGGAATTGGCTCTTCCCGAAAAGACATCGCCGTGACTGCATCCAACCAGCCATAGCACCCCGATACTTCCACCAACGCATGCGCGCCGGAGCCGGGATTTTCTCGGGGAAATCACTGCATGCATCGGGTGTGCTCCGTGAGCCATCTGGCCGCTCAGGTTGAGGAGCCGGGTTGACCTGTCCCGCCGGCCGGGGTGATGCCTGCCGCTGCGTTAGGAAAAATGCGAGACTGTAGAGTACGTGAGAACCATCCCGGGACCAACCCTCGGGGACGATCCCCCAGATCAACAGGCGTGATCACGGAAGATCGAACAGCCATAAGTCCGACCGATGATTGGTGGCATTGTAGTCCGAACTCGGGCCGACATGCACCGGGGCATATGGGGTAACCTCGACAACGATGCGGTGCCCATCCGGTGAGAGGACAGGGTGGCGGAAGAGCACCGAGTCGGTACTGACGCTGTCTCTGAGGGCGCTCGCCAGGTCAACGAAGTGAAGGTCACCGCCCTCGTCACGCTGGACGTAGCCATCGTGTGCTGCCTCGAACTGGTAAAGGACGCTCCGGCCAACCACAGCGACCAGCGTACTTCCCCGGATGGTGACATCGCGCGCGATGTTACCGGCGCCGAAATCGTACACGGTCGTCACCTGGTGGCTTGTGAGGTCCTGCCGGTAGATCTTCGAGTCGCCACCCAGCGTGTAATAGATCACGTTGGGCTCGCTGGTCACAGCTACCGATGAGGCGTACTGGGTACCGGCAATCGCCTCAAATATTGGTGAGGCGCCGGAAAGGTCGAGCCGTACGATATCCAGGCCGGTGAAAAAGGTGTCCGGGAAGAACGTCGATCCCTGGAAGAAGAGCTGTTCAGCCAGATAGATCACCGTTGTTGGGCTGGTCCAGGCCGGTGAGCGAATGCTCGAATGTATTCGCCCGTTGGACGCAGTGTAGGGAACCAGCGTGATCTGAGTGCTCGTTATCGGATCATCGGCACTCGCCACCCGCAATGATGACTCTCCGAGTTTCTGCTGACCGATCCACGATGTCACCTGGTGAAAAAAGATTTTTCCATCCGGCGATATGGCGGGTGACTCCATCAGGTTCGTGGAATCATCCTCTCGGAGATCGGTGGGACAGTATCGCCGGGTGATGGTGCCTCCTTCCGAAGGAAGGACGGCGAGACACCGATCGTGATCACGCCGGTCTTCCCGCTCCGACGAGTACATGATCTCCGATCCGTCCGGGAGCCAGGTTGGCGTGCGATCGTCTCCCATGCTGAAGGTGAGCCGGCGCGGAAACAGGTTCGAGAAGGGCCCACTGACAGTTGGCCGCTCAGCGGAGAAGGGCTCCTGATGCCCGCAGCCCGCGAGCACTCCGAAGATCAGACCAGGCAGTACTGCCGAGCGGATGAACCACTTTCCCCTGCTGGGGGATTGCGTTCGAGATCTGAGCTCGGCGGAAGTCAGAGTAGTTGGAACCGGAATGGCTGACTCGAGAATAAAGGCGATGTCCTGCTGACGTTTTCCCTGCGGCGGCCAACCTCAGGAAAACGTCGGGATTTGCTTCGGGGACGAGTGGGCATCAGGTTAATCACACAGTCAGGATGACCAGCTAAGACCTCTATATAATGAAGGAGGTGAATGTTCGGTATTGGGATTGGCAATCCCGATACCGCTCGGGACCCGGCTGCGGGTGAACAGGAGGTGGTTGCTAAGTGCTTGAGAGCAAAGATGATGAGAATCTTCGTCGTGTGGCACAGTCTTTCCCTTTGCATCTGATTTACACTGCCGTTCGCCAGCTGGTCTCAGGCCGATGTGGCAGCCAGATTGAGGCAAATCCGTTCGACTGCATAACGAAATTGAGGGATAACCGGTGGATATTGCTCGCGCACCAGCCAGGAACCGGAAACGCTGGGTTTATGCCGCCATCGGCCTCGTGGTCGTGGTGGCAATGACCGTGGCCTTGAGCAAGCTTGAGCCTGCCGCTCCCGGTGTGGATGGCGGGGCACTCTGGCGGGACACTGTTCGGCAAGGATCCATGCTGCGAGAGGTTCGGGGACCGGGAACACTGGTGCCGGAACAGATCCGATGGATCACCGCGGTAACCGCCGGCCGGGTCGAGCGCGTGATGGTTCAGCCGGGTGCGACGGTGGATGAAGCGACCGTGCTGATGGTCCTCACCAATCCTGACGTGCAGATCCAGACCCTGGACGCGGAGCGTCAGCTGACCGCCGCCGAAGCCGATCTGGTCAACCTGAAGACGAATCTCGAATCCCAGCGGCTTAACCAGGCTTCAGTTGTGGCTTCAGTCCGATCGCAGTATCGAGAGGCAATCCGGAAATCCGATGGCGATGCCGAGCTGGCCCGGCAGGGTCTCATCTCGACTAACGAGCTTAAGACCTCGGAGGACCACGCGGAAGAGTTCACCAGCCGGCTTCATATCGAAGAACAGCGGCTCGAGCTTCTTTCATCAACCGTGGCATCACAGCTCGAAGTACAGCAGCGCCAGGTAGACCGGCTGCGCTCTATTGCCTCTTTCCAGCGGGAACAGGAACTATCGATGGTCGTAAAGGCCGGGGCGAAAGGCGTGCTGCAGGAGCTGCCGCTCCAGGTCGGCCAGTGGGCGAACCCGGGAGCCACTCTGGCCAAGGTGGTACAGCCTGGCAACCTCAAAGCGGTCCTTCGAATTCCCGAGACCCAGGCACGGGACGTCGCCATTGGCCAGACGGCCGCGATCGATACCCGAAACGGCGTAGTCAAAGGCCGGGTCGTACGGCAGGACCCCGCCTCGACCAACGGGACCGTGGCCGTTGACGTCACCTTCGAAGAGCCGCTTCCAAAAGGCGCCCGTCCCGATCTGAGTGTCGATGGGACGATTGAGATCGAACGCCTGTCTAACGTCCTGTATGTGGGCCGCCCGGCCTATGGCCAATCCAACAGCACGGTGGGAATCTTCCGCCTGGATCCGGGGACGAACACCGCCAGTCGCGTAAATGTTCAACTGGGCCGCACGTCAGTAAACAGCGTCGAGGTTCTGAAAGGTCTTGCCGTTGGCGATGTCGTGATTCTGTCTGACATGAGCAGGTACGATGAAGTCGAGAAGGTCAAGGTAGAGTAGGGCCCCGCCGCCGGGGTATCCAGGTACGCAGTCATCGCATCACAATCGTCCGCAGAGTACTGGCACGTGTCACGTCACCACCCAAGGAGCTCGAAATGACCGGCAGCTCGCTGATCAAGCTGGATGGTATCACCAAGGTGTTTCTTACCGATGAGCTGGAGACGCATGCGCTCTCCGGCATCCATCTCGACATCCGGGAAGGCGAGTACGTCTCGGTCTCCGGTCCTTCCGGCTGTGGGAAGACCACACTGCTCTCCATTCTCGGCCTGCTTGATTCGCCTTCCGGTGGCGAATACACGCTCGCCGGGGAGCCAGTGGCGCGACTCACCGCGTCCGACCGGGCACGGGTCCGTAACCGCCAGATCGGATTCATCTTTCAGGCCTTCAATCTGATTGGCGATCTCACGGTATATGAGAATGTCGAGCTGCCCCTTACCTACCGCGGCATGTCCGGCAGCGAGCGGAAGGAGCGGGTGCACGCAGCGCTGGAAAAGGTCGGAATGTCGCATCGGGTGAAGCACTATCCCGCGCAGCTCTCCGGTGGTCAGCAGCAGCGAGTCGCGGTGGCACGCGCGGTCGCCGGATCTCCGGCCATCCTTCTCGCGGACGAGCCGACTGGAAACCTCGATTCACAGAACGGTGAAGCCGTCATGGACCTGCTCCGCGAGCTTCATCGCGGCGGGGCCACAATCTGCATGGTTACCCACGACCCACGCTATGCCCGTTACGCCGAGCGCGAGGTGCACCTGTTTGACGGCCGGGTTGTTGAAGAGAGCATGGCGCCAGTCTAGGACGTGCGGGCCCGGGTGCAGAGGGAAGACAGCCAGCCGAAAACCGCTTTGCACCGGCCGGGGCACAAACCTGCCCGCCGCAGATTCCCATCCAGCCGATGCTCTATGATCTGCTTCTCGATTTGCGCCTGCCGTGCACCGGTCGCCGGGTTTTCTCCTGGCCGGGGGCCCATGCTGAATAGATCGACCAGGCGGACTCTGCCCGGATTCGCCCACAGACCGACAACTTCACGGTTGTCAGCGGAAGGAAGAAGGCCATGACGTTCGAGACCCTGCTCCAGGATGTACGATTCGGTTTTCGTACTCTCATCAAGAACCCGGGCTTCACGAGCGTTGCGGTGCTGACGCTGGCGCTCGGGATCGGCGCGACCACCGCCATTTTCAGCGTCGTGAATGGTCTCCTGCTCCGGCCGCTTCCCTACACGCACCCCGAGCAGCTGGTGACACTCTGGGAGCACAACATTCCGAATGAGAACCCGAAGAACGTTGTCTCCCCCGGGAACTTCCTCGAATGGCGCCGCCGGGCGACACTGTTCCAGGATGTTGCCGCCTACAGCGACTGGAGTTTCAATCTCACCGGAAGCGGCGAGCCCGAGCGAGTGATGTCACGGGTCGCCTCGGCCAGCATGTTTCCGATCCTTGGAGTGGATGCCGAGCTGGGTCGAACCTTCCGGAGGGAAGAGGAGGTCAAGGGCAAGGACAACGTGATCATGCTGAGCGATCGCTTCTGGCGCCGCCGTTTTGGGGCCGACTCCACTGTGATTGGCCGCCCGATCACGCTCGATGGACAGAACATGATGGTCGTCGGCGTGCTCCCCGCGAATTTCGAGTTCTTCGGTGAAGCGGCAGATATCTGGAAAGTGTTTTCGCTCGAGATGTCTCCGACATCCTTTCGCGGCCGTTGGATCCAGGTCGTCGGCCGGCTGAAGCCGGGTGTCACCGTTGATGCCGCACGGTCCGAGCTCATTTCTGTCGCGGCCGGGCTTCGCGAAGAGCACCCGGAGGAAAATACCGGCTGGAGCGCCAATGTCATCTCGCTTCGCGAAACGCTGGTGGGAAATATCCAGCGCGCGCTGTTCGTTCTCCTTGGAGCGGTAGGCTTTCTCCTGCTCATCGCCTGTGTCAACGTGGCCAACCTTCTCCTCGCGCGCGCAGCATCGCGGGAGAAGGAAATCGCCTTGCGCACCACGCTGGGCGCGAGCGGATGGCGACTTGTTTCTCAGCTGCTGACAGAAAGTCTCTGTCTTGCCCTTGTCGGCGGGGCTGCGGGCCTTCTGCTGGCGCGCTGGGGCGTCGATATCATCCGCGGGCTCCTGCCGGCGAATCTCGCGGTACCCGGCATCAGCCAGCTGGGAATCGATGGCCGCGTCCTCGGGTTTACCATGGGCGTCACGATTCTCACGGGGATTCTCTTCGGATTGGTCCCAGCGCTCAGCGCTTCCCGCATCAACCTTCAGGAACCTCTCCGCGGCAGCGGCCGCAGCTCGCAAAGCGGGCGTCGAGCGCGGTTTCGCGATTTCCTTGTGGTCACCGAGGTCGCTCTCGCCGTGGTGTTGCTGCTGGGCTCAACGCTCATGCTTCGCAGTTTCTCGGAGCTGAGTCACGTCAACCCCGGCTTCCACGCAGGCGATCTCAGCGAGGTACGCGTCTCGCTGTCGGACGCGATATATCCAGATGCCGCACGGCAGCTTGGCTTTTTCGATCAGCTGGAAACGCGGGTAAGATCCCTTCCCGGGGTCACGTCGGTTGGAGGGATCAACTTTCTTCCGCTGAGTGGATGGCGTTCTGCCAGCGACTTCGCCGTCGAGGGCCGGCCAATTCCTCCTCATGGCGAGGAGCCGGTTGGCGATATGCGCGCGGTAACACCGGGCTACTTCGATGCGATGGGAATTCCCATCCTCCAGGGCCGGGGCATTACCCAGGCAGACGGCGCCAATTCACCTGCCGTTACGCTCATCAGCCAGACGATGGCTCGCACCCTGTTCGCCGGCGAAAATCCGATCGGGCAGCGCTTGCGGTATGCCTGGGGCGACACCCTATCCGTTGAAATTGTCGGAGTGGTTGGCGATGTGCACCACGACGCGCTCAGCACCGCCCCTTACATGGAGATCTATCGTCCGCTCGCACAGTTCCCCTATTCCTTCATAACCCTCGTGGTCCGGAGCGCGAGCGATCCGGCAGGTCTCAGCAAAATGATACGCGCCCAGGTCAAGGAGATGGATCCCGATCAGCCAGTTCGGGACCTCACGCCCATGAATGAGCTGATGCAGGCCTCGCTCGCGCAGCCCAGGCTCAACATGCTGCTCCTCACCCTGTTCGCGGTGGTGGGACTGGTGCTGGCCGCCGTCGGAATTTACGGGGTCATGTCCTACGCCGTGGCGCAGCGAACCCAGGAGATTGGAATCCGGATGGCGCTGGGCGCCCGGGCGAGCACTGTGCTCAGGATGGTGGCAGGACGGGGCCTTGGCCTGACGCTGGCAGGCATCGGAGTCGGGCTGGTCTCCGCATATCTGCTGACCGGTCTACTGGCCAGGCTGCTGTACGGCGTTTCGCCGAGGGATCCAGTCAGTTTCGCCATGGTCCCGCTGGTGCTCGGCGTCGTGGCACTCGTCGCCTGCCTGGTTCCCGCGCGGCGAGCGACGAGGGTGGCTCCATCGGTTGCCATGCAATCAGAGTAGACTGGCCCACTCCGCCAACCAGGGACGTTATGCTGAACCACGTAGCCTATGCGCTCCGCTCGCTTCGAAAGAGTCCTGGCTTCACCATCGTGGCGCTGCTTACGCTCGCGGTGGGGATCGGAGCCAACACCACGATTTTCAGCGTGGTGGATGCGATCATGCTTACACCGCTGCGCTATGAAGAATCGAATCAGCTGGTCGCGCTAAGAGGAGAGGACACCGAGACCGGCGAGGTCAAACTCTGGAATTCCTATCCCAACATCCAGGATGTGCGCGAGCGGAGCCATTCTTTCCAGAGCATTGGCGCATTCCGCTTCTGGCTCTTTAACATTTCCGGTGACGATCATCCGGAAGCGCTGCTGGGCATTTACGCGGGAGACGATCTGTTCCCCACGCTGCGAGTCCAGCCCATGCTGGGCCGTGGTTTCGACCGGCTGGGTGACGCCGCCGGCCGCGCGCCCGAGGTGATCATCAGCCATCGGCTCTGGGCTCGGCACTTCGCCTCCAACCCGGGAATTCTCGGAGAGAACATTCTGCTCAACCAGGCGCCGGTCACCGTTATCGGCGTGCTGCCGGAGAACTTTCGCTTCCCGCCGCTGGTCCCCGGGAACGTGACGCTGGATTCCCGGGAACCCGACATCTACATGCCGCTGGGGACCGAGATCGATTCCCACGACAATCGCGGAAACGACAACTACTTCGCGCTCGGCCGGCTGAACACGAACGTCACCCTGTCCGTGGTGCAAACGGAGGTTGCCGACATCTCGCGGCAGCTGGCCGGGGAATATCCGGAGCATGATGCCCGGCTCCTCCTCCAGGTATCATCTCTCCAGAGCGTCGTGGTTGGCGACTCAACCCGGTCGCTTTTCCTTCTGCTCGGCGCTGTTGGGTTCGTGCTCCTGATTGCCTGCGCCAATGTAGCGAACCTGCTCCTCGCCCGGGCCGCTTCACGGCGGAGGGAAATGGCCCTCCGTACTGCGCTCGGAGCGACCCGCGGCCGGCTGGCCGGGCAGATGCTCACCGAAAGCATCGTGCTGGCCCTGATCGGTGGATTGCTCGGCATTCTGGCGGCCCGCTGGGGCGTGCACCTGATCCAGGTCGCGGCGCCAGATAATATTCCGCGGCTCGAAGAAGTAACGGTGAATGCAGGCGTGCTTGGATTCACCTTGGTGATATCAATCCTGACCGGTGTGATCTTCGGTGTCGTGCCCGCACTGCAGGCGCTTCGCACCGCTCCGGGTGAGGCGCTCAAGGAAAGCGGCAGGCTCTCGGCGGGTCTGCACCGAAGCCGACTTCGAAATGCGCTGATTACCGCCGAGATTGCTTTGTCGCTGGTGCTGCTCGCCGGGGCCGGACTCCTGCTTCGAAGCTTCCGCAGTGTCGCAGGAGTGGAAACTGGTTTCGATGGCACCAATGTCATCACGATGGTCACTCTGTTGCCGCCGACCCGTTACCCTGATGCCGACGGGCAGGCGGTCTATGCGCGTCGCGCTGTTGCAGCCATCTCCCGCCTCCCCGGCGTGGTGCACGCTGGAGTCATTAATACCCTCCCGCTCAGCAACCTTGGCAGCAGCACCACGATGGAAATCGTGGGACGCCCGGCGCCCCGGGTGGCCGACCGGCCTACTGTCAATAACCGTGTCATCGAGGGCAGCTATTACGCGGCCTTGAGGATTCCGGTCGTAGCCGGACGCGAGTTCATCGCCGGAGACAGCGCTGGTGCGCCGCGCGTCGCCATCATCAACGAGGCCCTCGCTAAGAAGTTTTTCCCCGGTGAGAACCCGATCGGCCGGAAGATCCTGCTTTTTGAAGGCTCGCCCCTCGAGAAAACAATCGTCGGAGTTGTGGGGAATACACGGGGAGAATCGCTGGAAACACCAGCCGTGCCGGAGGTTTCATACCCCATGAGCCAGGGAGAGAGTCCTCTGGTCACCATTGTGGCCCGAACCGCAGGAGATCCTCACGCTCTCTTGCCATCGATGCGGCGCGAGTTGCTGGCCATCGACCCGGATCTCTCGTTCTTCATGGTGAGGACCATGGATGAGCTGTTGAGCGGAACGCTCGCGCAACGGCGATTCAATCTCTGGTTGCTCGGGGGATTCTCCCTGGCCGCATTGCTGCTTGCCAGCATCGGACTGTATGGCGTCATCGCCTACTCCGTCGCCCAGAGAACCCGGGAGCTCGGCGTTCGTGCCGCACTCGGCGCTGATCGCGGGGCCATTCTGCGCATGTTGCTGAGCGAGGGCATGAAGATCACCGGGACCGGCGCGGCGCTTGGACTCGTGGGCGCTCTCAGCCTGGGGCGCCTGCTGGGCAATCAGCTGTACGGCGTCGGGCCGTTCGATCCGCTCGCCTTTGCTGGCGTTCTCCTCGTGCTCTTCACTGTTGCGGCCGTCGCAATCTATGTCCCCGCACGACGCGCCACTCGGGTTGCGCCGACTGTCGCGATGCAATCGGAATAGCCGGTATTTCAGTGTTCAATTCCCGGAGATGTTCATGTTGAACAATCTGCGCATTGCCACGCGCTCCCTCATAAGAACGCCCGGTTTTACGGCGGCTGCCGTGCTGACCCTCGCGCTCGGTATCGGAGCCAACACTGCGATTTTCAGCTTGCTCAACACGGTTGTGTTGCGGCCGCTTCCCTACCAGGATCCAGCACGACTGGTGGTGATCGAAGGATCGGACGGTGAACGCCCCATGACACTTTCAGAAAGGGAGCGTGTCCGGATACGCGAGCAGTCGGACATCTTTGAGCAGGTTGCGACGGTGAATGCCGGGTGGTCGAACCTCACGGGGCAGGGGGAGGCCGAGCGGCTTCGGAGCGCGACCATAGACCCTGAGCTGATGGCGCTCCTCGGCATTGTCCCGATCCTCGGGCATGGATTCACCAGCGATGACGCACATCCCGGTGGCGGCCGGGTGGCGGTTATCAGCAACGGGCTCTGGCGCCGGCGCTTTGGAGAGGACAGCGCGGTCATCGGGCGGCGCATGATCCTCGATGGAGAGGATGTCACGATTGTCGGTGTGGCAGCCCCCGACTTCCGGCTGCCGGGTGATTATCTCTCGACCAGATCCGAAGTGTTTCTTCCATCGGTGTTCACCGAACCTGATCCGCGGAACCTTCATTACCTCGATGGCTATGCGCGGTTGCGAACCGGGGTAACTCCCGAGCAGGCTGCTGCTCACATGCATGCGGTGGCTGTGGAGCTCCGGAACGAAATCGCCGCCCTCCCGACGAGATTCGATTTCTCGGTGACGCCTGTCGAAGCCGCCTTGTTTGGCCGCCTTCGGCCGGCCCTCTACGTCTTGCTCGGCGCTGTAGGTCTCGTCCTGCTGATTGCCTGCGCCAATGTTGTCAGTCTCCTCATCGCGCGCTCGGAATCCCGCCAGCGCGAATTCGCGGTGCGCGCGGCGCTGGGCGCGGGTCGAGGCCAGGTCGCAAGCCAGTTGCTCGCCGAAAGTCTCATCCTGGCCGTGGCGGGAGGACTGCTCGCTCTCCTCTTTGCCTCCTGGTGCCTGCATGCCCTCATCGCGCTGAGCCCACCGGACCTTCCGCGCATCGATGAAATATCCCTCGATGGCCGTGTGCTCGGGTTCACTGCCGCCGTCTCGCTGATCACCTCGATTGTATTCGGAGGAATTCCGGCGTTACGCCTTCGTCTGAATCCAGCCTCCGTCCTACGCGCCGGCGGTCGCGGCACCACAAGCGCGCGGCTCGGACGGGGACTCGTCGTGGCAGAGGTGGCCTTCGGGCTGCTCCTCGCCATCGGTGCCGGGCTTGTCATGAAAAGTTTTCTCCGGTTGACGGCACGCGGCGCCGGCTTCGATACCAGGAACGCGTTGGCGGTTGAGCTCACCCTGCCGAGTTCCACCTACGGCGATGTCGAGCGGGCACGGCTCTTCTATTACTCGCTGCTCGAAACGGTGCGAGACTTACCCGAAGTCGAGACGGCGGGGGCAGTGACCAATCTGCCGCTCCTCTCGGTTCCGGGAGATTGGGGAGTGCGCATCGAGGGACGGGAGGAAGAGCTTTTGCCGAACGGGCGGAAGCCGTGGGGAGACTGGCATGTTGCGAGCAGCGGATATTTCGAAGCGATGAAGATCCCGCTGATCGCCGGACGAACCTTTACGGACGAGGATCGCGCGAGGGGCAATGAAGTCGTGGTGATCAACCAGGCAATGGCGCGCGCATATTGGCCCGGAAGATCACCGGTAGGTGAGCGGTTCAGGATGTCGAGCACCATGGATACGGTCTACCGCACAATTGTCGGTGTTGTTGCCGATGTTCGCCAGGGTGGACTGGACAGTGACGCGCTGCCGGAGCTCTTCCTTCCGCAGTCTCAGTTCCCCAATGGCGACGGCGGACCAGTGCGGTCGATGGCCCTCGTGATCCGGACGACCGGGGATCCGTCCCGCGCGATCCCGGCACTGCGTCGTGCGGTGAGCGAAGCCGATCCGACCGTGCCAATCGCTCGCGTTGAAACCATGGACCAGGTCCTGGCGCAGTCGACGTCGGTTCGCCGGCTTCACCTGCTGGTATTCGGCGTCTTTGCCGCTGTTTCGCTCGTGCTCATCGCGGTTGGCGCCTATGGCGTCATGTCCTACCAGGTCCAGCAGCGTACCCGAGAGCTGGGTATTCGCATGGCGCTTGGTGCGCAGCGCGCCGACGTGCTGAGAATGGTTCTTGGAGAAGGAATGGGCCCGGCGGCTGTCGGTATTCTGGTGGGATTGCTCGCGGCGCTTCTCATGACCCGTCTGATCACCAGCATAGTCTATGGAGTGAGTGTCACGGATGTCGGGGTATTTCTCCTGGCGCCTCTGGTGCTTGCGGTGGTGGCATTAGTAGCCAACACAGGACCCGCCATTCGAGCGGTGCGGGCTGACCCCGGAATCGCACTGCGATCCGAGTAGGTTCATGCGAGCCGGGATCTTCTCCCGCTGGGCGTCTGCATTCTCTGTGCAGGTGCAACCTGAACATGGTAACGCAATGATTTCGCTGGCCAATGTAGAAAAAACGTACAAGACCGGACCAACCACTACGTATGTGCTCCGCCGGATAAATCTGGAGATTCGCCAGGGAGATTTCATCACCATCATGGGACCCTCCGGCGCGGGCAAATCCACCCTGCTGGCCATCTTGGGAATGCTCGACGCCGAGTGGACCGGGAACTACCATTTTCATGAGCACGCGATTCACGCCCTGCCGCTCAAGCGCCGGGCCGAAGTCAACAAGCAGCATATCGGCTTTGTTTTTCAGCAGTATCACCTGCTGGACGATCTGACCGTGCAGGAAAACCTCGATGTGCCCCTGTCCTATCGGAACGTGCCGCGGTCCGAGCGGCAGGCGACGGTAGCGGATACCCTCGATCGGTTCGGGATCGTCGGGAAAAAGGATCTATATCCTCGTCAGCTTTCCGGCGGACAGCAGCAGCTTGTTGCGGTCGCGCGGGCAGTTATCGCCAAACCTTCCCTGATCCTGGCCGACGAGCCCACCGGCAATCTCCACACATCGCAGGGCAAGGAGATCATGGAGTTGTTCAGCAAGCTGAATCGGGAAGGCACAACGGTCATCCAGGTGACCCACAATGAGTCGAACGCGGCCTATGGAAACCGGATCATCAACCTGAAGGATGGCTGGATGGTTTAGACGCGCGGTCGCCAATTCCGGTTCCCGTGTGCCTTGGCCTCACCTTGTCCCGGAGGGGGTAATGACAGGACTGCGATCACCCGTGAGATCAGATTGCAACATTCAGGGTCAATACCGTGTCCAAACAGTGAGTTATCGCCCGTCGTAGTCATCCCATTGTTGAGGCTGTCATGAACTCCCAACTGCATCGGCTGGTCGAGCGGGCCCGCCAACGTCCGATTCCCTTCGTTCTCCCCAGCATCATGGTAGTCGCATCATCGGTCCTCCTGGCTATGCCCCACGACAAGGCTACCCAGGTGTGGACCAGCCAGGGTGATGGGCTCGACTCCATGCGGGCAGTCGCGTTCATTGAATCGGTCCGAAGCGCTAATACCGTGACGTGCGATCTGACAGTTCGCGCGCTGCGCAACCAGAGCTGGAATGGACACAGCAGCGGATCTGGCATGCTGGAGCCTTTTGCTCCTGATTCGGCATCGCGGGAAGCCATTGGATGGGCGCTGGGCCCACTGAGCGATGTCCGGGTGATTCCCCCGCTTGAAGTCGGCCTGCAGGACTCGTCCCCCTGCGTGCGTCAGACGTCCGGCATGTTGCTCGGCAGAATCGATCATCCGGATGCCTTGAAAGCATTGCTCAAAGGCCTGGAGCTCAACAACCCGTCGGCGCAGGAGGCAGCGGTCCTCGGACTTGGAGAATCGGGAGATCAGGCTGTGGTTGCTCCGCTTCTTCGGCACTTTACGGCGGGGTCGGGTCACATGAGACAACTGGTAGCGTGGGCTCTTGGGGAAATCGAAGATCCCCGCGCCATCGGGCCGCTCACCGATGCCTTGAAGGATCCAGCGTCAGAGATTCGCCAGTCGGCGGCCCTCGCCCTCGGCCAGATCGAAAGTCCGGAACCGGTCGAGGCACTGCTCCGAGCTCTCAAAGATACGAACGCCGGGGTGCGTCGGGCCGCGGCGCACGCTCTCGGGGAAATCGAGGATACCCGTGCGGTGGACGGCCTGGTTGCTGCGCTCTCCGACAGTGACCTCATGGTCCGGCGCGAGGTGGTCTGGGCGCTCGGCCAGATCGAGGACGGCCGGGCCGTTACCGGTCTGGCGCGGGTCCTCAAGGACGATGATGCAGCCCTGAGACTCGAGGCGACCCACGCGCTCGGTGAAATCGAAGACGCGCGGGCGGTGCCGGCACTCAGCGCGGTGCTCAAGGATCGGGAACCGCAGATCCGGGAGTCGGCTGCGTGGGCGCTCGGCCAGATCGAGGATGCCTCCGCTGTGGATGCTCTCGCCGGAGTGCTGCATGATTCCTCGGTCGACGTGCGCGTTGCCGCAGTGCATGCGCTCGGCGAGATCGAATCGGCGCAATCAGTCGGCCCGCTCTCTTCCATGCTGAAAGACCCGAACGTCAAGATCCGGAGAGAAGCCGTGTGGGCGCTGGGACAGATCGAGGATGCTCACGCGGCCGGACCTCTTTCGGAAGCGACTCGTGACGGCGACGCGGAAGTAAGAGAGAAGGCTGTACACGCACTAGGAGAAATTCAGGATCGCGCTGCGGTGCCTGCGTTGACAGTTGCGCTCAAGGACGAAGATGTGAAAGTGCGGAGGCAGGCGGCGTGGGCGCTTGGGGAGATCGATCACGCGAATGCCGGTGACGCGCTGATTGGCGCGCTCCGCGATTCCGATGCGGAAGTCCGGAGAAATGCGGTGCACTCGCTGGGCGAGCTGGAATTGAGCGGCGCTGTTGATGCGCTCGCGGGGCGGTTGTCGGATACCGATGCCCAGGTGCGGCGTAACGCGGCATGGGCCATCGGTGAGATTGGAGTATCTGCCGCTCCGGCTCCGCTGCTGGCAGCGCTCAAGGACAGTGATGCCGAGGTCCGGAAGAATGCGGCCTGGGCGCTGGGCGAAATCCAGGACGAAGCTACCGTTCCCGCGCTCATTCCGCTCCTCAAGGATTCTGATGCGGAAGTGCGGGAGAAGGCGATTCATGCTCTGTCCGAGATCCGGACCCAGGCCTCCCTGGAAGCCATCGCCGAGATGCTCAAGGATCCCGATCCCAGGATCCGGGAACAGGCTGCGAAGGCACTCGGCGACTGACAGGTTTCTCAGCAGAACGGCGCATCGGGGAGTTCCCGGTGCGCCGTTCTTGTGCCTGGATAGCTCGATCAGTTGGTAATGACTGTCCCCATCTGGACGACCTCGAAGTCGTCACCTTTGACCTGGCCCAGTGCGTGGAGCTCATCATCATCCCAGCGGGCGTCTGGCGCGCCGGAGATGTACCAGTTGCTGCCGTTGTCGGCGACAATCATTCCGTACGTCTTGAGCGCCTGCAGTATGACCTGCACATGCGGCGTAAACCCACTGATATCAAACCCTGCCTTGAGCCGGACCCGCATCCCCATCGGGGGCAGGTTCGCGCTGGTGTTGCTGCTGGCATAGTGACGCGCGGGATCGATGTAGGCGTGGCGACTCTGGCTCACGGTGAAGCGGAGCGCGTGCTGGATGACCCCCTGCTCAACCACCTCGTCGTATCGAACCAGCCCGGGAAAGATCGGAAGTCCAGCGGCGTCGGCACTGGTCCATCCTGCCGGCCGGAGTGCATTCGAGTTGAGATCGAACACCGCACCCGAGCCCGCGTTCCAGTGATCCCCCTTGGGATAGGCAGCGAACAGCTCGTAGAGATTCCAGTCGGTACGATCGATCACCAGGACGTGTCGGTCGCCGCTCGATCCGGGTCCCCCCTCCACCGGCGCATTGGACGGAACAGGGTAGGGGCCGGGATCGCTTTCACTGCTGTATGAGAAATTGACCGGAACGGCAGGGGTGATGCTGTCAATGAGAATGTACGGGATGCCGAATGGTCCTCCCTGCCAGTTCGCACCGAAATCCGGGTGAAGGCCCGTGTTGCGACCGATGCTGCTGATCAATGCGTCTGAATTGGCATCAACCGTTGCCAGGTCGATGGGCGTGTTCCACGGATTGTTTGGGGGAAAGGGCCGCCGCCCCGCGAGACTTCCATTTGGAATACCGATGATCCCCGGCGGCAATTCAGGGCCGGCGGAATCGCTCTTCCCGCCGCAGGCGGTACCGAGCACGAGCGTCAGAATCGCGCATGATCGCAATGACATGTGTGTCTTCCTTTGCTCCGGGATATCCGAGAGGTAGCGCGGAGAGACAAGATGATTGTTGCCGGGTTCAGTGCGCGAAGACAACCACGCTTTCAGTCCCGTCCTTTCCGAGGGCTGCCACGCCGAAGAAATAGTTGTCGATATTTATGTTCTCCAGGGTGAACTCTCTCAGATCGCCGACATCGCGATGGTGCCGCCAGCGGGCCTCCGTCGTCTCGCGCCAGTATAGCCGGAACCCCGCGAGCGCTCCACTGGCCGGGGGAATCCAGCGTAGCGTGGTGTTCGGAGTCACCGCACCGCCCACAGTCACCGAATCTGGCGGTGGCGGAGCCCACGCCAGTGAAGCGAGGGTGGCCGCATTTGCCGCGGTAACCCGGGCGATATATGAATAGCTGACTTCCTCGAGGACATCTCCATAAGAGATGCCGTCCTCGGTGCGAACGTTCTGATGCTGACGGTTGTAATTCTCGTTCATGACGGTGAATCGCACCGCCGGAAATCCCAGGTCATTAAAGGCACGGTGGTCACCGCCCCGGCCGAAGCGATCGAGCCGATAGATCATCACGGCATCAGCGTCGCGCACGAACTGCTCGGTCACCCGGTCGACATACCGCGCAAGCTGTCTCGACGGTCCGTCCACTTCACCGCCCCGGCTCCGCCGCGCATTGCGCTGAGACTCTGACTCAGTGAAGGGGACAGGCTCGGAGAAGACCCGGAACTCCCTTTCGTTCTTCTCTCCATTGAGCCCGGCGCGATTGCCGATGATGTCGTTGTTGAGGACACCCTCCACGATCCATCCGGAATCTCGCGCCATCTCCGCCAGCTGGCGCCCGCCATACAGGCCCTGTTCTTCTCCCGAGAGTGCCGCGAGAACAATGGATTTCCGGTAGGGGCCGGCCTGCGCCAGCACCCGGGCAGCTTCGAGCACGGCCGCAACCCCACTTCCATCATCCGCAGCGCCCGGGGCATCACTCAGCGTGTCGTTGGCATCGCTGGCGCGTGAATCGAGATGCGCCGTCATGAGGAGATATCGATCCGGCTGCTCGGTGCCTCGCAGCGTTGCCAGCACGTTGACAATCCGGACATCGCGAGGCAGCCGACTGCGATCGGCCGGCCAGGTGCGCTCTTCGAAGCGGACCTCCAGGCATCCGCCGCATTCAGCCGAGATGCTGTCGAACTGGGCCTTGACCCATCGCCTTGCCGCGCCGATTCCCCGCGTGGATGAAATGGTATCAGACAGGGTGTGACGGGTTCCGAATCCCACCAGCGCGGTCAGGTCGTGTTCGATTCGCGCGGAGGAAACAGCGCGAACGATGGCGGTGATCCGTGAATCAGCCGACTGAGCCGGGAGAAACCGCGGGGTGACGAACGCCAGCATGGCTGGCAGGAAAAGCATTGCCTTCATTGGCGGCTCGATAGTGAATTGCTGTCACGAAGAGTCCTGCATGGTGGCTCGGAGGATCGCTGTGCCTGGAGCTACCGGTCACCGCTTGATGCTCTCAAGATAACTTCGAGACCCTCCAGGCTTTCGCCGTCCCTTGAGGCCTTCATCGTAAACCGGACGGCGTCGGCAGACATCATGAGCCGGCTGGTCACCGATTCCGCGACGGTGATTTCATAGTCTCCGGGTTTGATGCCCATGAGATAGAAATCCCCGTCGGAGAATGTCATCACGTTTCGCCGAACACCGGTTTTCCGATCGGTCACGAAGAGCGTGACGCCACCAATACCGATGGGCCCGGCGTCCGACGAGCGGATGACCCGCCCCTCGATCAGGCCGCCGGGGGCGATCGGCATATCGAGATCGCGGAACTGGTTGGGACCCGGCTCCAGGCTTACGGCGCTGTACATCGGTACCCAGAGCGGCGATGGGAGACTGGCGGAGTCTACGACCACGAGCACCGGTTCAAACGGAAGAAGGTCCCACACACGATAGCGGCCCTGTGAGTCGGAAAGGGCGGAGATGTTACCGACCCGGATGCGAACATCGGGGAGCAGTTCCTCGCCCGAGTCATGATGGCCGTTTCCATTGGCATCGAGGAACACCTGCCCCGATACGCCGGAGCGCTGCACCGACGGACCCGACGCCAGCGCGATCTGCCGCTGATCCGGATCGTACAGCACGGATCCCTGGACGTAGTTCACTTCCTCGGTCCCGGTGGGTCCCGCTGACAACGTCGAGAAAGCGCGCACGCTGCTCAACGTGGTCGAGAGAAAGAGCGAGAAGCTGGTCCCCATTTCCCGTGCCCATGAGAGGCCGGTCTCGATCCGGACACCACTGCCGATTGGGCGCGCCACGTATCCGGCGGCGGACATCATGCGGAACCCGGCGTCCGTCTCCATGGAGGTGCGAGCCGTGACCGCGCTCATGAACTGCCCGAGGCTGGCTCGTGGCAGAATAAAGGTATTGAGCCCGAAGAAAGTGCGAGTCGTGGTTCCGGTGGTCTTGAAGGCATCCCGCTGGATCCGCAGTGACGGCAGCATCCGGATCTCAGCGGCCTGGAACGATACCAGTGCGCGAGTGCTTGCGGATGTACCGTTCTCGGATTCGATCAGGTCCAGGCTGCCATCGACGTACATCGAGCTCAGCCGGTTCGGCGCCGGGCGGAAGAACGCGTTGGTCGTCCATTGACGAAGACGTCCTGCCGGAGTCAGAATGGGATCGACGGTATGGGTGGCGAAGGCATTGTACTCGGTGCTGAAGCGCACATCCGTGGAAGGTTCAAACGCGAGCCCTGTACGGATCACCGCGTTCGCCACGCCTTCCACCTGGACCGCCCATGAGTTACCCAGCGCGCCGGAGACGATGCCGTAGGGGTGAAAGAGGTCCTGGTGCCCATTTCTCCAGAACTGGTCGACGCCTCCCTGCACCGTGAGCCGCCGTGAGACGCCGTACCGCAGGTCGACGTTTGCGCTTGCGTTGCAGGCGTCGGAGCGGCAGGCTCCGGCGGAAACACCGTATTCAAACTGATGGTTCGGCAGCACGTTGTCGACGACCCGATAGGTCTGATTGAATTCCCGGATCTCCCCGAACGGCCCGTACGCCACGAAGTCCACAGGATTTTCACCGTACTGCACCGGCACGTCCACCGAAAACTGACCGAGCGCATCGGCGGAATCGAACGCGACCAGCCGGCCGCCGCGGTAGGCTTCGATCTGCCAGCCGGGTCCGAGCCGGCCGGCATAGGGGACTTGTCCAATCAGTGATGGGCGCTGGAATGGCGAGTTACTGATCCCAAACCCCCTGACCGTTCGCGGACGAGGACCGCTGGTCGTGCCATCGCCCAGCCGCAGCTGTTTCACCCATCGATTCTGCCTCCACACCCCGTTCCACGAGAGATCGGTACGGGTGTGTCCCTCGTCCAGCCGGCCTTCGCTGGCCAGCCCCATCTGAAGCGAACCACCAAGGAGGTCCATGCCGAGGGCAGTGGCGAGTGCGCCGCCGCCAATCGCGTCACTGGCCGGGCTCAGGAAGGAGTAGTCGAAGACCAGCCCGTTCCAGTGCCGACGGTCGAGCGTCAGCGCGAGTTCCGGATGAGCCCCGCTCTCCATGGCGCTCAATGAAGAACGCGCCGCTTCCCGGGCAATGCGCCGGCCGAACGGAAGCCGCTCAGGATCGGCCACGGTCACATTGAGCTCGGACCAGTCGATCACGAGGCGAACATTGATGATGCTGCCCAGCAGACTGCTGCTCAGGAAAAGTTCTCCGTCCTGGCCCCGCAGCGTCTCTGGAGGTGCCGCGATGTGTCGCTTCCCGAAGGTGAGACTATCGCTGTTGCTGTTGACGATGAGGTGAATATCGCCGGGCTGCAGTGTGGCGTCGATGACGCCGGGCGCGGAAAACTGAAAATGGATTTCAGAGAGATCGAAGAATTCACTGAGCGGAACGAGCACATCACGATTCAGTCGAAGCGCGGTGACGGTGCGGCTGGCAAGGCGGCCCAGCTGAAGCTCGATCAGGATCGGTTCAGCCGTCTCCTGCCCATACATGCGCGAAGGCCGCACGACCGGAAGGATCGCGCAGGCAACGAGCAGAAAGGTGCAGAAGTTCCTCGGGCGCATGGCTCAGCGCGACCTCGCGTCGAAAATCATGGAAGGCGCACCTGGGCCGAGTCTCTCACGAGCGGGGCATGCAGAATCGTCTCCGACGAGAGATCCGCTCGTTCAGTCGCCAGCTCAAGCCGGAGCTGATATAGTCCGGCCGCTGGGCGTATCAGCGGCGCCCGGAACAGCGGGTCTGCCGTGAAGTACACGGCCAGGGGCGAGCTGAAGGTCGTTGCGACATGCCCGGTCGAATCCACCAGGGAGCCGCGAATCGTCCCGATAAACGCGCCGTTGCCGTGACGTTCGAGATGAGACCGAATCTCCAGCGAGTCACCGACCATGTGTGCCTGGATTCCGGAAATGGAGACCCCGGTCTGCAGCGTTCCCTTGCGATAGAAGACCGGCAGAATTGAACGGACCTCCAGCGTGAGGCCCACTTGTATGGCGGAAGTATCGCTGATACCGCTGACTGGTACCTGCCCGCCCTTGGCACTCACCACCAGTCGCGTCCAGTACTCTCCATCTCTAAGTCCCGCCGGCGGCCGACCCAGGAGGCGCACCGTCTGGCGCTCCCTCCCATTCAGCGTCATACGCCTCGGAAATGCCTCGACCCATCCATTGGCGGAGGGCATCGATGAGTCCGGCGATTCCGGCGTATAGAGCAAGTACTGGCCGGTTGAATCGGTGATCGGGTACCCAAAGAGCGTCGAGATTGATATTTCGACCGGATCATTGCCGGGGTTATACAGCGTGATCGAGCCGCTTCGTGTGCGGTGGTCCATGACGACATAATGCGGAGCAACGAGCACTCCCTGAGCCGGGAGCAGACGCGGAAGAAGAAGCAGACCTGAGAGAATGGTTATGTGGCGCATGTCAGAGTATGGTGACTGTGAGAGTTACTGTGTTGGTGTATGCGCCGGTCGTCTGTGTCGCGGTTGGAGTGACCTTGCCGCCCAGGAAAACCCAGATGCGGTTACTCGACACGATATTGAACGTCTGCGCTGTATTCGGATTGAAGGTGACCGGCACACTCGTTGGTCCCTGGCCCAGCGCAATGGCATCGGAGGTTCCGAACGCTATCGTGAGGCGGCCACCCGAAGGACCGTTGAGCCGCGTAGGCAGGGTAAACTGGATCCGAACGGTGCTCCCGATTGGCGTGACAAACTCAAACTGTCCGCTCTTTACGGGATCGCTTGGGCCTACACTGTTCGCAATGCCCTGGATGACCGGACCGAACGCCAGATTACGGAGGCCGGTGACCGTGAGCTGGGCCGAGAGTCCACGCGAAGTTCCCAGAAGTAGCGCCAGGACCAGCAGAATCTTCCTCACCATGTCGTTTCCTTGGGTCCGGGCTGCATTGGCGCCGGTCAGGACTGAAGCCCCAGCCGGCGCCGCTGCGTCCCGCCTGCAACCGCCGTCGATCAGTAGGTCACCGTCATCGTCACGGAGCCGCTGTATGCGCCGGCAGCCTGGTTGGTTGCGGGGGTCACCGTCGCGCCTACGAAGACGAAGAGCAGGCCACCAGCGCTGAAGGTCGCGTTGGTTGTACCGGCCGAAGGTGTAAAGTTGGTGCCGGTTGTCGGATTGTTCACCGTATTGCGATGACCAGTCCAGGTTCCGATTGGCAGGTTATTGGCGCCGGAAGTCAGATTGGTCGGGAGCACGAAGGTGATCAGTACTGGTGAGCTGGCCTGGCCGGTCACATCGAATCGGCCAGCGCCCGCAACAGCCACTGCCATCGTCTTGGGCACGCCGGGAAATACATTGCCGAAGGCGAGGTTCACCGCACCGACGACATTGATTGGCTGCTGTACCGTGGCGGTGGCCAGGATACTTGCGGTCTGAGTCTGCGCTTCGGCTGAAGCCACCCCGATGATCATCGCAGTAGCGATTGTTGCGAAAGCTCTGCTCGTAATCCGCATCGTCCGACTCCGCATGAGATTTTTGTTACCTGCTGGGATTCCGGGTGTTAGCCTCGGTCAGCCCCGCAAATTGGCAATCGCTGTGCCATCCGACAATCTTTTTCACTACTGTCAAAAAACCGTCCGATTTCGTTGGAGAAATTTGCTGATATTGGCTCGGGGATTTC
>JBDTQP010000005.1:0-30196 GCA_039932125.1 Gemmatimonadota bacterium | reverse complement strand
GTGCCACCGCTGTTGCCAGCGGCGCGGTGGGCTCTTACCCCACCTTTTCACCCTTGCCCTCGCCTTGCGGCTTGGGCGGTCTGTTTTCTGTGGCCCTGTCCGTCGCCTGTCGGCGCCCAGGCGTTACCTGGCAGTCTACCCGCTGGAGCTCGGACTTTCCTCGATGATGTTGCCACCACCGCGACCATCGCACCACGCCCCGCTGAATGATAGCCGACTTTGCGCTGCTCTGCTGGTCAGCCCGGGCCACTTGTGCGCGCCAGCCCCTGTTCCGCCTGGCGGAGATACTGCCCCAGTGCCCCCTTATCCGCCGTTTTCCACTGGGCCAGCACGGCCCGGTATTGGTCGGCGGCGTCCTTGGTTCTTCCCAGCTTCTCGAGCGCCGCACCACGGAGCAGACGAACCCACCCGACGAGACCCCACCGGCTGTCAAACCCCCGTTTACCGAGGTACTCCGGTTCAAAGTTCCCCAGGATATCAACCGTTCGCTGGTAGTCTCCGAGGATATAATACGCCTGCGCTTCGTACGGGCGGCGGTCGCCGATTTCTCCACTCCAGCTGCCCTTGGTAAGCGAGCTGTCCTGTTCGGAAAGAATCCTGCGGGCGGAACCGGTATCTCCGTGGTCCAGGGCGAGCAACGCCCGAACAGCCTTGGGGAGGGGTTCGCGCGTCAGCGCCGCGAGGTCTTTGAGCGGCTCCGGATCGCCGGTGGGCCCCACGAATAATCCCAATGCTGCTGGAGTCCCGCTCCGCGCAATCTCGGCGCGTCTGGTGGCCGGTGCGACACGGGCTTCTTCTGCGGCATCGGTCCAGAGCCTCTTGAGCTCCGATGTCGATCCGCCCACCCCGGCATACACCGAAGACAGTGCTACTCGTTCAAAATGGGCGAACGAGGCATCGCTCTGCGGTTGCACCAGTCGTCGCACCGAATCACCCAGCCGGATGGCGTGCTCCGCGTTCGTGGTTTCTCCCAGGTAGGAAAAAACTCCGGCGGCGGTGTTGACCTCTACGTAACTGGAGAATGTGCTGTTGGCAAAATCCTTCGCCTTCAAGGTATCGAGCGCCGTCCTGAACACGTTTGCGGCGCCATCCACATCGCCTGACGCGAACCGGATACGCCCTTCAGCAAACACCAGGTCGGGACGCGAAGCACCGGCGGGAGTCGCGCGTACCCGCTGGAGTTCCCCGAGGGCAGAGGAAAACTCCCGGCTCGCATAGAATGCCTCGATGAGATTCGTGTGAGCGCGAATTGCCTCAGGCTGGCTCGCAACCCACGTCCTTCCAGTGCTCATTGCCGCTGCCCGAGCCATGCCGACTGCCGATCGAAGCTGAGTGGTATCGACCAGCAGGCCTCCGGTCATCGACATCGCCTGCACAAACGAGTCTGGAGTCACCAGCGCAAAGGCAGGCCGGTCATTGGAAGCTTCGGTCAGCATGTTCATGATATGTTCGTAGGCCAGGGCATAGGTCGGGTCCAGCTCCAGTGTGTGCCGGAATGCCCGAAGGGAGCCGGTGCGGTTCACGGCGAAGTTGACCCTGCTGGTATCATGAAAGAGCGCATCGCCCAGGCCGTACCACGCATCTGCATCGTTGGCGTCACGCTGAATGAGCGACCGGTAGAGATTCTGGGCGGAGATGTAGTCCATGTCTATGAAGGACCGATAGGCATTAATCACAGTCCGCTCATGCGCGGGAAGATGATCGGCAAATCGGGTTGCCTGCTGTGTCGCCCAGGTGCCGGCGCTGTCGTTCGCGCCGCTCTCCCAGCCGCGAGTCAGCGCGAGCTTGTAGTAAGCGAGCCCGAAGGAGCTGTCTTCCGCGACCGCCCTGCGGAGCTCGGTCTCGGCACCGGCCAGTTCCCACTGGTTGAGTAGATCGATACCCCTGAGGTAGGCGCGGTAGGCCTCAAGCGAAGGCGTCGTCAAGTGCGCGAGGTCAGCTCGCAGCTCGCCAGGAGCACCGGAGAGATCGAGGAGACGGGCCGCCATATCGTCGAAGAGTGGCCGCACATCCCCTCCCGACGCACCATCGACCCGTACCACGTTGATCCGCTCACCTGACGAAACGTCGTAGACTCTCGCGGCCATGTGGAGCGAGTCACCGGCAACGGTGTAGTCACCCAGCACTACCGTCCATACACCCGCATCTCGAGCCAGGCTCCGCGCCATTTCGAGACCAATCTGATCACGTATCGCAATCTTGCGGTGGCTGAGCAGATCGTGCAGTCGCTCGTGATCGATGACGTTGAGATCATTCCACTGCGACATGTTGAGCGAGAGCATGTTGACGCTGCCCTCGTGAAGCCATTCCACGGTCTGATCCCCTCGAAGGTTCTGGAACGGGAGGATCAACATGGAATGACGCGGGTTCACGCCGTTCGGCGGACCTTCATTCCCGGACAATGTCATGGCCAATACTGCGACCGCGACCGCGAGCACAGCTGCACCGGCAATCAGGGACACCTTCAGTCGTGAACGTGACGGCTGGGCTCGGGTCGGTACTTCTCCGGTCAGGCCATGGTGGAAATCGGTTCCGTTCTGCCAGCGGTCCGCTGGAAGTTTTTCGAGCGCCTTCATGACGGCAAAGGTGAGGCTCGGCGGCAGGTCCTGGCGGGAGCGTTCCAGTGCAGCAGGTTTTTCCGAGAGCTGCATGGCGATCACGGCCGCCCCATTGGCTCCCTTGAACGGCGGGTATCCCGCCAGCATTTCATAGGCGACCACACCCAACGCATACAGATCGCTTCGGGTGTCCACAGTTTCACCAGCGGCCTGCTCCGGACTCATGTAAGTGGGAGTACCGACCGCTATCCCCTGGCCAGTGAGCTGGGCGGAGGTATCGATGGCTGCCACTCTGGCTATCCCGAAATCAGCAAGCAGCGCCCGTCCGGTGTTGCTGTCCAGCAGAATGTTCTCGGGTTTGACGTCGCGATGCACCAGGCCCGCTTGACCTGCGGCGGCCAGCGCTTCCGCAATGTCAGCGATAATCCCCGTTGCCTCTTCGGCTTCCAGCTTTCCAGTCCGGTTCAGCCGCTCCCGCAGGCTCTCACCCGGAACATGGTCCATGACATAATAGAAAATGCCGGTGGCCTCCCCGGCAGTATGGACGCTCACGATATTGGGGTGCCGCAACTTGGCAATCATCCGCGCTTCCGCGAGGAAACGCTGCGTGATTGAGCCATGCACTGAAAGGTCCGGGTGCATGACCTTTACCGCGACTGGACGATCCAGGGTGGTGTCGGTGGCGAGAAAAACCAGGCCCATGCCGCCGCGACCCAGTTCCCGTTCAATCCGGTAATGGGACCCGAGCGTTGCTTGCAGCCGAGCGGCCAGTTCGCCGGGTTCAAGCATCAGGGGATCGTCCTGATGGGGCCAATCGCATAGTGCACCGTGGTTTTTCGGGTGCTGAGGATGGTTTCCAATATACCAGTTTGCTGTCGAACCAGGGCCGGCTGTCTACCTCAAGCGTAGATGCCATGCTGGCGAGAAAGGTTGCCCGAATAGACCCCGCTCCGCGCGAAGACGGTTCGCCCTTCGTTTGAGCCCCGGTTGAGACTCCTCATGTAAATATCGGCCACATGAAACACGATCTGCAGCCATGACCTATGCACTGCCCCGGATCCTCGGCTCGACTCACACCGTGGCCACGGTGCTGCTGCCCGGTGAAAGGCCGCGGGTAGATGCTGCGGGGAACGGGTGCTTTGCCGTGGTGCACCGCGACACGATCCCTGAAGCTATCCGGGTGGTCCGCGAACGCCCGGTCGATGCTGTCCTGCTCTCGGTCCACCGATGTCCTGCGAGCCAGATCGATGCATTGGACCATCTGCTTCGGGACTTTCCAGACATCCCCACGCTGGCTCTTGTCTCCCATCACGACCCCGCGTCCACCGAAGCACTGCTCCATCTCGGGGCTTCAGGCATCCGCCAAGTCATTGATGTAACATCACCTGCGGGGTGGCAACGTCTTCGGGAAGTCATTGCCGGACCAGCGAGTCGAGCATCGGCGAGGATCCAGGGACCTCTGTTCGAGAGACTTGAGGACACCCCAGCCGATACGCGGCTCTTCTTTGAAGCAATGATTCGCCTAGCACCGGAGACGGTTACCGTCCGCAAACTCGCCACACGGCTGCAGGTCCGGCCCAGCACGCTCATGTCCCGATTCGGACGGGCGGGGCTTCCATCGCCAAAGAGCTATCTGGCGGCGGTTCGGCTCCTTCACGCGTCGATTCTGTTTGAGGGCTCCGGCCTGTCTGTCGCGGACGTCGCCTATCGTCTGGAATATTCCTCTCCCCAGAGCTTTGGGCGACATGTTCGCGCGCTCCTCGGCATTACCTCGTCCGAGTTCCGCTCGCGACTTCCCTTTCCAGCCGCGCTTAATCGATTTCTCGATATCATGATCACCCCGTATCGCGAGGTGCTGCGCGATTTTCATCCATTGGCTGCAGGAAACGGAACGGTGGCCACCGTGTAGGCAGCTGGTGCGGGATGATCCCATAAAAAAAGCCCCCCAAGGGGCAAAGGCAGGGGCAGAGTTCCTATTTTAATCCCAGTTCAGTGGCTGTAGTCAAAGCAACTACCTCAATGCCAAGGTCCTCCAACGCCTGCCGGCCCCCCTCTTCACGATCCACAACCGCGAGTATTCCCGCTATTATCCCACCAGCGCCGAGGACAGCTTGGATGGCGGTTTTCGCCGAACTGCCTGTTGTGATCACATCCTCCACGATCACCACCCGGTCTCCCGAGGTGAAGTTCCCCTCAATTTGTTTTCCTGTACCGTGCGCCTTTGCTACCTTCCGAACGCTGAATGCGTCCATTGGCCCGATCGTCCGGAGACTCGCCCCGGCAATCGCATAGGCAACGGGATCTGCCCCCATGGTGAGACCGCCTACCCCGCGTGCTTCCCACGCGCGTTCGAAGACTACGTCAAGGCCGAGCTGGCCAATAAGAGACAGGCCCTCGGCGGACATGGTGGTAAGTCTCGCATCGACATAAAATGAGGAATGGGCCCCGGAGGCGAGAATAAAATCGCCATGACGTACTGATCGGGCCAGAAGCAGACGAACCAGGTCAGCTTTGCTCGTCACGACGGCTTTCGCCGGAAGAATCCCGAGAGCAGCCCTCCCTTTTTTTCTCCCTCGGAACGAATCGCGGTGCTCATGCCGCTGACGAATTCGTCTATCGTCCTGGATCGCTTGCCACGATCCCGGTCCAATCCCTTCATCACGGCTGCTTCCAGCTCAGGAGAGAACTTCAGGCCCTTTTTCGCCTGGTTGAGCGGGATGGGCGGCTGGGAGAGCAGTTGCTGAAAGAGTTCCCGGGGAGAACGGCCGTTGTAAGGGAGCGTTCCTGCGAGCAGGTAGTACGTGATGGTCGCGAGGCTGTAGACATCCGCTTGTTCGTTGACCAGCTCCCCGCTCAACGCTTCGGGCGCTACATACTGAAGGGTACCGACGAAGAACCCTGTTCGGGTCAGCCGTTCCTCAGGCTGGAGGTCCGAATCCCGGGCAATGCCGAAGTCCAGGAGCTTCACAATTCGGGTCGCCGGATCGTACATGATATTGGCCGGCTTGAGATCCCGATGGATGATGCCCACGTGGTGTGCGGCACTAAGCGCACCACCAAGCTGCTCGATGATCGTGGCGACCAGTTCCGGAGCCAGCTGACCGGATCGGGTGGAAAACGTGGCGAGCGGCTCCCCCTCGGCCCATTCTAGTGCGAGATAATACAGTCCATCTTCCTCTCCGAAATCGTAGGTCTTGACGATGTTCGGGTGATCCACCCGGGCGCCATATTCTGCCTCCCGGAGAAATCGTTTAACCGCAACGGGGTCCTGCCCCATGCGGGAACGAAGAACTTTGAGCGCCGTCAGGCCGCGTTCGGAATGTTCAGCCCGATAGACAGCCGCAGTGCCGCCTTCTCCCACGTGCTGGAGTAGGTGGTAACCGGCGACTGTTCGACCAACGAGGTTGTCTTGCGTCATGGGCGTCGGGCAAGGTACTCGCTCATGAATCTCCCAGCAAGACGGGAACGACTTGACGCTTCGGAAGCCGGGCCGCTAACCTTCGCCGCTGTCTAACATGTGGTTCTACAGGAAGATCGGGGGTCATGTGAATCGTCGCTTCGGATTATCTGTTGTTGCGGGCCTCAGTATCATCGGTTGCGGAAATTGGCAACGGGAGGGTACCAACCCGGCCGCCCCGAAAGGGGGAGCAATTACTGAAGTTCTCGATATGGGTGCGGTGTACAAACGCCTGGGGCGGCTCGTCGCTCCCGGTCCCGTCTCCTTCATCGGGGATATCGTCTACGCTGCGGGTCCCGGCGATTCGA
This sequence comes from Gemmatimonadota bacterium, assembly GCA_039932125.1. Taxonomy (GTDB): domain Bacteria; phylum Gemmatimonadota; class Gemmatimonadetes; order Gemmatimonadales; family GWC2-71-9; genus DASYPP01. The sequence goes on along the minus strand of JBDTQP010000005.1, from coordinate 23,873 downwards.
CCATAGCCGTCGTCGGTCTCTCTCTGGAGAACCGCGCGCTTTCCTTTCAGAGGGAAGACGGACGGTTCGTTGCCCGCTATCACGTGGAAATCGTGTTCCAGCCTGAAGGGGCCCCTGCCATTCGGGTGAACCGGGATGAAGTAGTCCAGGTGGCGACCTTCCAGGAAACCATGCGAAACGATGAAAGCGTGCTGTTCCAGCAATTCTTTCATCTTCTTCCCGCCATTTACAAAGTTTCCCTGGCCCTGCGCGATCGCTCATCCTCAGAACAGAGCAGAGTGGATGCGAGCGTCACCGTCCCCGCTCTTACGGCTGGAATGACGTCGGCTCCGATCGTATCCTATGAGGTTACGGGAAGGGCCCGGCAGCAGGATCCCCTCGCGGTGGTTCTGAATCCTCGTGGAACTGTCGCATACGGCAGCGATACCCTGCTCGCATATGTCGAAGGCTACAATTTCCCAGGTCCGGTAGCACTTCCATTCCAGATCCATGACTCGCGCGACAGCATCGTATTTGAGGACTCACTCCGTTTCGTGGGCGGACAGGATGTCGAAGGCCAGGTGATCCGACTGACACCGGACAGTGCTCCCCTGGGCCAGCTTCGCCTCGTCGTCGGCACTGGGGCCGGCCAGCGCGAGACTTCGGCGATTGTCTCTCTGTCGACCGCGTGGGTTGTCACGAATTTCGACGAAATGACCACCCTGCTGCGATACTTCGGCTACAAGAGCATGCTCGACTCGTTGCGTAACGCCTCTCCGAATGATCGGCCTCAGCTCTGGAAGAATTTCTACACTTCCACGGACCCGAACCATTCAACGCCGGAGAATGAAGCGCTCGATCTCTACTTTGGCCGCCTTGCTGCGGCCAACAACCTGTTTCGTGATGAAGGTGTCCAAGGGTGGCGCACCGATCGCGGTGAGGTCTTCATTGGCCTGGGTGATCCTGATGAAGTGTATGATTCCAGCCCCCTGAGCCAGGGACGGGTGATCCGCTGGGTGTACACCCAGGACCGGCTCGTCATCACCTTTCTCGACGAGACCGGCTTCGGTCGCTTCAGGCTCGCCACCAGCTCGCGCGCGGATTTCGAACGGGTGCTCGACCGCCACCGGAGACAGGGTCGCTAAGTCACAGGAGGCTCCTTTTTTCCACTGCTCCCCGAACACATGCTTTCAGGCTCACCACCTAAATTCTTTTTGATCGACGGATACGCGCTCATTTATCGCGCGTTCTGGGCCATGATGGCCCGCCCGCTGCGAACAACGCGGGGCGAGAATACATCGGCGGCGCTGGGCGTCGCCAATTTCCTGGTGCGACTGAAGGAGAAGTACCAGCCCGACTATCTGGCGTGGATCAATGATGCCGGGGACTCTTTCCGCACGCAGGTCTACCCGGAATACAAATCCACACGCGAAAAACTGGATGCGGAGCTTCAGCTCGACTTTAACCGTGCGGTCCAGCGAGTCTGCGAGCTGCTCGAGGCTTTCCGGGTCCCTCTCGTGGCTATTGATGGATACGAAGCCGATGACGTCATTGGCACGCTGGCGAAGCAGGCGGTGGAACGCGAGTGGGAGGCCGTCATTGTTTCCGGTGACAAGGATTTCTACCAGCTGATCCGGCCTGGCGTGGCCCTGCTGAATCCGGGACGAGGGGGCTCGGCGGGAGTGGACGAGCAGTGGGTGGATGTCGGCAACGCTGCCGAACGGCTCGGCATTCCTCCTTCCCAGGTAGTTGACTACCTCGCACTCGTTGGCGACAGCTCTGACAACGTGCCCGGTGTGAAGGGAATCGGCGAGAAAGGCGCCGTGGCGCTGCTTCAGGAGTACGGCGATCTGGAAAACCTGCTCTCTCATGCCGCCGAAGTGAAATCCAAGCGAAGCCGCGAAGCACTCCTGGCGTATGCTGCAGAGGCAAGGCTATCGCGCCAGCTGGTCACCATTCAGTGTGACGTGCCACTCTCGGTAGACTGGCAGCAGTTCGCGGCATGTGAGCCCGACCGGGAAGCGCTCTCACGAGTGCTTGCCGAGCTTGAGTTCTATGCTCTGGCCAACCGTCTGGGACTCCAGAACGCGCCCGTCCCGTTGACTCCGGCTCCGATCCCCGCGGCCGAACCGGAAAGTCCATCAGTACCGTCGGCACCGGCACCGGCACCGGCACCGGCGCCGCTGGCCATTCTCCGGATCATCGCTGATGTCGCGGATCTTCCTGCGCTGATTCAGAGATTGCGGGAAGCACCGCTCGTGGCGATCGACACGGAATCGGATGGCGCTGATCCGCGCGATGCCCGCCTGGTCAGCATGTCCCTGGCTGCGAGCGAAGCGGAGATGTGGTATCTCCCCTTCGCTCACCGTTCCCGACAGGACATGATGGACGTGGCACCCGTCCAGAATCTTCCATCGCTGGCAGACCCGGTGATGGCGCCATTGCGGCAACTGTTGCAGGACCCCCGCGTCCCGAAGGCGGGACACGATGTCAAGCTGGATTGGCAGGTTTTGCGTCATGAAGGTGTGGAGCTCGCGGGCGTGGAGTATGACTCGATGCTTGCGAGCTTCGTGCTGGACCCGAGTCGCCGCTCGCACTCGATCGACACCCTGAGCCTCGAGCACCTCGGCCGGCCAATGCGAGTTGTTATCGATCTTGTAGGAAAGGGAAAATCGCAGCAGCCTTTTGCCGAGATAGGCGTAGCCCAGGCGGCGGAAGTCTGCTGCGCGGCAAGCGCGACGGTCCTTGCCTTGCACCGGATTTTCGCCGGGCCACTCAGGGAGCACTCTCTCGAGCCGCTCCTTCGGGATGTCGAGATGCCGCTCCTGCAAGTGCTGGTTGACATGGAATGGGCCGGCATTGCCATTGACCCCGTCGTGTTCAATCAGCTTTCCCGCGAGCTTGCATCCGATCTCCGCGAGCTGGAAACCAGGATCGCCCAGGCGTCTGCCAGCGATCTCAATCTGAATTCGCCCAGGCAGCTGGCTCAGCTTCTTTTCGAGAAGCTCCAGTTGCCAATCCTCAAGAAGACCAAGACTGGCCCATCGACTGATGCTGATGTGCTGGAGCAACTCGCGGAAATGGGGCATGAGGTTCCGCGGCTTATCATGGAATACCGGGAGCTGGAGAAGTTGCGCTCCACCTATGTTGACGTCCTGCCCTTTCGAGTCAATCAGCGGACCGGGCGGATTCACACACGGTACAATCAGACCGGGGCAGCGACAGGACGTCTCTCTTCTTCAGAGCCAAATCTGCAGAACATCCCGATTCGAACTCCACGAGGCGAAGCGATCCGGCGAGGCTTTGTGCCGGCGGCCGGCGCCGGTTTTGTGGTCGCGGACTATTCCCAGATCGAACTGCGGCTGATCGCGCACTTGTCCGAGGACCCGGCCTTCATCCAAGCTTTCCAGCAAGGTGGCGATATTCATCGTCAAACTGCTGCGATCATCTTCGATGTTCCCCTTTCCGAGGTTACATCGGTAATGCGGGCGCAGGCGAAGACGATCAACTTTGCCACCATCTATGGCCAGGGGGCGTTCGCGCTTGCCCGCCAGCTCGGGATCAGTCAGGAAGAGGCAAAGGCCTTTATCGCCCAGTATTTCATCCGTTTCGCCGGAGTGCGCGCCTACCTTGATCGTATGGTTGCGCTGGCCCGTGAACGGGGGTATGTAGAAACGATCTTCGGCCGCCGCCGGTACATTCCGGAAGTCCGCGATCGTAGCTTCAATGTGCGCTCCTTTGGTGAGCGTACCGCGGCAAATTCGCCGGTGCAGGGCTCAGCCGCCGATCTCATCAAGATCGCGATGCGAAATATCCATGCCGCCATTGGAGAACAGCAGCTGAGCTCGCGGATGCTTCTGCAGGTGCATGACGAGCTGGTCTTCGAGTCTCCGCTCGATGAGATTGGAAAGGTGACAGAGCTCGTGCGGTATCACATGCAGAACGCCATCACGTTGCGGGTGCCGCTCGTGGTCGATATCGGCGTGGGTCCTAACTGGCTTGACGCGAAGCACTGATCCAGGACAGGAACCAGGGAGAGTATCCATGAGCTGGAAGCGTGAAAATCGCAAAGGCGTGACATTCATCGAGCTCCTCACGGTCGTGGTGATCATCGGACTGCTTTCGGTGTTTGCCTTGCCCCGGATGGCTCGCAACAAGGAAAAAGCATCGATTGCCACGATGGAATCCGACCTGCGGAATCTCGCCACCGCCGAGGAGAGTTATTACTACAACAACTCCATTTATACCATAGATCAGATTGCGCTCAACATCACGCTTTCGGCGGGAAACACCCTGGTGATCAACGAAGCCACGCCCGCGGGCTGGTCGGCAACCATCAGCCACACGCCGGCAGTCACCCAGAACTGTTATCTCTTTCACGGCTCGGCGACACCGGTGGGATCGTCAACGACGGAGGGGGTAATCGACTGCAGCTGAAGGACAGCGCATCAACTCTTTCTGATCTTTACACCCGGCCACCAGTTCCACTCGCCCGCCAGATGCATGAATGCGGGCACCAGCACCATGCGGATAAGCGTGGCATCCAGGAGGACCGCCACGGCCAGTCCGAATCCCAGAAACTGCATGGCCAGTACCCGGGCAAACGCGAATACGCCGAACACCAGGATCATGATCAGCGCTGCGGAGGTGATCACTGACGCGGTGGCGCTCAACCCTTCCATGGTGGCCTGGTCGCTACGGCCGGTTCTATCGAATGCTTCCTTGATGCGTGTCAGCAGGAAGACCTCGTAATCCATGCTCAATCCAAACACGACGGCAAAGACCAGGACAGGGATCACGACGTAGATCGCTTCGGTCGGCCCATTCAGACCCAGGAGCGAGCTTCCCCAGCCATGCTGAAAGACGAGGACAATCAATCCAAATGTCGCCAGGACCGACAGGGTGTTCATGATGATTGCCTTGATCGGGACGAGCACCGATCGAAAGGCAATGGCGAGCATGAGGCCAGTGGTCACCAGGATAAGGAGGACGATCAATGGAAAACGGCGAAGCAGATCCTGTTGCAGGTCGACATTGGACGCCACGAAACCGCCGGCCTGAAGCCGGGCGCCATTCTCGGGCGGGAGCACCTCAACGCCAAGCTGCCGCACCCGCCGCACGACATCCATGGCTGATGTAAGGGAAGTCGTATCGGAGAGAAGGACATCCATGAGCGCTACGCGATTATCCCGGCTCAGGTAGGCGTTGAGGAATTGCGGATATTGCGTCCGGGCAGCTGTCATATCGCTGTAAAGCAGCGAGTAGCCCAGGATCGAGCTCCCTTTGCGCAGGTCAACTACGCTCCGCACCTCGCGAACCCTGGCATCTGCCCGGAAAGAATCGGAGAGCGCTTTCAGCTTTCTCAGGTTGGCGGCGCCCACCACCCGCTCTCCCTCGGGGACTTCCACCAGCACACGAATGGGGGTGATGATCCCGCTCACGCCCATGGCGTTCAAGGTCTCGATTCCCTCTCCCGCTTCCGTCCCCGGGGTCCACCAGTTGTGCGCGGGAAGACCGACACGAATGAACAGGATAGGCGTGGTGAGAATGGCGAGACCGAAACCACCCAGCATTAAGGCTCTGACCGGATGTCTGCTCAGACTTCGAGCCCACTTCTCCCACACCATGGGTGCGTGATACCACGCCAGACGTCGCGCGATCCAGCGGGGACCGTCGATGGTCCGTCCCAGAATGGCCAGCAGTGCAGGCAGCAGCGTGGTTGAGAGCGCCACTGCAGTGCTGACCACGATGAGCCCCGCCATCCCGACGCTTCGGGTGTCGGTCAGTGGCGTAAAGAGCAGGGCGCCGAAGCCGACCATCACGGTCAGTCCGGAGGTGACGACCGCCCCTCCAGCAGTCGCCAGGGTACGGATGGCGGCGTCTCGCCGCGAGAGTCCCCTGTTCAGCTCCTCCCGGAACCGGGTCACAATAAGCAGAGAGTAGTCGATCCCCACACCGAGACCTATCATGGTTGTCAGGTTGAGCACAAACACCGACATCGGTGTGAAACGAGCGAGGACACCGATGATAGCTAGACTGATCGTAATGGCGAGAAAGCCGATGATCAGCGGTAACGTGGCAGCGATCAGCGCACCGAACGCAAATACGAGTACCAGCAGCGTCAGCGGCATCGATAACATTTCGCCGCGGACACTGTCCTGGCTGCTGATCGTACGGACATCGAGATCGAGCGCGGAACGGCCGGTGACTCTCGCCGTCAGTTCCTCTGCGTTGAGCCCGGTGAGCGTCCGTTTGACGACCGACCGAATGGGGAGAACCAGCCCGCCGGAACTGTCGGCCGAAGGCACCCGGAGCGCGACTACGAAAAATGTTGTGTGACCATCCCGGGACACGAAGGTGGAATCCTCGGTGTTCTGGAATGAGAGCAGGCCTCGCACGTAGGGTTCGTCCGCTAACGCCTGCTCGAGAGCATGGAGATGGGCAGCAGCTGGGGCCTGATCCAGCGGACTTCGGGAAACAATCGTGACCGCAAGAAATTCGCTGAGGGGCTGGGCGAAGCGCTCGCGCAACAGGTCGTCCACCCGCGAGGCCTCGGTCGCCTGTTTGCTCCCGCCGCGGGTGTTGAGGGCGTGCTGAGTGTCTGCCGCCCTGAGCAGTGCGATCGCGCCCACCATGGCCCAGACCGTTATCGAAATCCAGCGCCAGCGCACCAGCAGGCGCGCCAGAAGTCTCATCACCTTGGGAAGCTCCGAGGCTCAGGAGGATGCGTCGGGGCCAATTCTAGGCGGATCAGGTAGTTTGGCGCCAGACAGCCCGGAACTTGCAAGGTACTTACCGGGGCCACCCCGAGAGCTGGGTTGATGGCTCATAACCCTCAAAACGTTTGATGATGCAACGAGTCTTGCTGCCAACACTTACAGTGCTGGTCCTTGTTCTCATCCTGGCTGACCGGTTTCACCGGCCTGCAGCTGTCCCGGCGGTTGCCGTGACGGCTGAACCGGCGATTCCGGTGGCAAAATCCGGCCTCCCCGCAAGATCGGCCCCTGGTTTTCTCACCTCGACCCTCGATCCGGGCACCCCGACAATCGACCGGCTTGCCCGGTTGGCGACCCGCAGGACCCTGAATGCCGAAGGGCGGGATACCTACCTCGATTCACTCCTCCTCTCCACGGATTCCGTGTTACGCCGCTGGCCATCCAGCATGGGCCGGCCGGTGCGGGTCGCTATCGTGGAGCGGGAGATCCCATCGTATGCCCCGCGCATGGCTGCTTACGTCCGCGAATCGTTACGGAACTGGGAACAGACCGGAATTGACTTGAGCTTCCTGCCGGTGGCGGATACCCTGGACGCCGACATTGTTGTGCGCTGGATACACCAGTTCCCGATCGACCGGACTGGTCAAACCGACCTCACGTGGGACCAGTACGGCAGAGTGCAGAAGGCCATCATCACCCTGGCGGTGGCTGATGGTCACGGTACAACACTGCCCGGATCGGCGCTGCTTTCGGTGGCTATGCATGAAGTGGGTCATGCCATCGGCCTTCCCCATTCCGGCAGCGCCGCCGATGTCATGTATCCCGAGCCGCGCATCACCGGCATGTCGGATCGTGATCGCCGAACGGCTCTGCTCCTCTATGATCTGCCATCGGGCTCCATCAAGGACAGCGTCGCGCAATGAGGATCGCGTGCCTTCGATCTGTTTTCTCCCCCGTTCGGCTCATGCTGGTCGGCTTGCTTGCGTTCTACCCATGGACTGGGCACACCGACGCATCCGTACCTCGACCCTTCAACAGCCTCGACTCCGCCGTGACAGCTGGAATCAATCATCGAGTATACCCAGGGGCCGTCATCATCGTTGGGAGATCGGATACCATTCTCCACGCCCGGGGATTTGGCCGCCTGGCCTGGTCCGGCGGTCGCGGGTCGCCGCGTCCGGATTCGACGCTGTACGACCTTGCTTCGCTCACGAAGGTCGTGGCCACGACCAGCGCCGCAATGTTGCTGGTGGACCGGGGCAAGCTCGATCTCGACGCTCCGGTGGTGCGCTATCTCCCGCGGTTCAGTCGTTCAACGCAGCGGCTTATTACCGTGCGTATGCTGCTCGATCATACCAGCGGACTTCGCCCCTACGTGCCGTTCTTCCGTCACGCGGCGGGGCACGAGAGTGTGGTCGAGATGGTGCTTCAGGAAGAGCCGTTACGGACGCCCGGGTCGAGCGCGGTCTACAGCGACATCAACGCCATTCTTCTCGGATTCATTGTCGAGTCGATCACGGGAGAGACCCTCGACCGGTTTGTAACCCGTGAGGTGTTTTCGCCCCTGGGAATGAAACAGACCCGCTTTCTCCCGCCGGGCTCCTGGCGACCCCGCATTGCCGCGGGATACATGAGCGGGCGAGTTGCGGTCGCCGGCGTTGTCCAGGATATGAATTCGAGAATTCTCGGCGGAGTAGCTGGACACGCCGGCCTTTTTGCCACCGGTTCGGACCTCGCTCGTTACGCGCAGTGGTGGCTCAGGAATGGGAGGTCTGATACAACGACGCTGGTTTCTCCGACCACCATGGAGACTTTTCTCGAGCATCGGGCCGAGGCGGGCACCCGGCTTCTCGGTTGGGATTCACCAGATCCTGGACTCGAAAATCCCGGGACATTCGGGAGCCTGCTTTCGGGGGATTCTTTTGGTCACACCGGTTGGACCGGAACCCAGATCTGGATTGACCGGGATAAGGATCTCTTTGTGATTCTGCTCACGAATCGGAGCCTGAACACTCGCGTCAACACCTCTCTCCGCCAGCTTCGCACCATCCGGGGCCAGGTCGCCGATGCGGCCGTGCGTGCAGCCAGGGCCGTCTGCGCCGGCCAAGCCTATACCTGCTGAAGACAACCGTGAAACGGTGTATCTTTCCCGCCCGTGGACCATGAAACCAGGCTTCCGAGGTCAGCATGACGGCGACTCTTCCCCCCAGCTCAGATTCCGTACGCAAGGCGCTTCGCGCCGTGAAGGATCCTGAACTCAATCTCAATATCGTGGATCTCGGGCTGGTCTACGAAATCGATGTAAACGATTCGGGCGACGTCGATGTTAAAATGACGCTCACCTCGCCCGGTTGTCCTGCCGGTCCCGAGATTGTGGGGGACGTGACCCGTACCGTTCAGGAGCTTGAGGGAGTCAATTCGGTTGATGTGGAAATCGTCTGGGAACCCTACTGGACTCCTGAGAAGATCGATCCGCGAGTGCGGGCTTTCCTCGGCGGCTGAGCGTCACCCTTTAGCGGGATCGCTCGCCGCCACCAGCAATTCCTCTCCTATTACCGCGCGCTGCCACCTCCGAAGTTCTGGAATCTTCTCGAGATCAGCCAGAGTTCCCGGTTGTGCACGAGCAACGGCCTCGAGAGTTCCATTCGGACAAAGCACCCCCGGTGCCAGGTCCAGCCTCAATGCTGCCGTATTTCTCGCGATCTTGAGCCTGTCCAGCCGCTCGACCATGGCCGGGTCCGGGCGCGTGCGCGTGCCCCGCTCAGGCTTGGGTATCTGGTTCTCCGGGACGGCCATACCACGATTGATCGCCTCGATTAACTCCGGCCCGCGCCGGTGGACTGTTTCCGGGCTCAGGCCGCGCACGGTCGAAAGCGCCATAAGGTCGCGCGGTTGCAACCGAGCGAGGTCGAACAGGGTCTCGTTGTTCAGCACCCGGAAGGGGGCACGATCCAGATGTTTTGCCACCTGGTCCCGCCACTGATAGAGCTCCCGAAGAACCGCCACGGCCTGACCTCGAAGGAGCTTGGAGCCCTTCAGCTTCCAGAACCCCTCGTCACTCCCCGGCGACCATCGAATATCCGTGAGCAGAGCAAACTCCTCCTCGGCCCAGGACAATCTCCCCATCACCGCCAGTTTATCGCGCAGAATATCCCGCAGCTGCGGAAGATATTTTGTGTCCATCGCCGCATAGGACAGCATCTCCGGAATGAGGGGGCGACGTGACCAGTCTGCGCGCTGGTACTTCTTGTCCAGGGTTATTCCGAAATACTTCTCAAGCAGCGCAGCCAGGCCGACTCCTGGTTCATTGAGAAGTTGTGCGGCCAGCCGGGTGTCGAAAATGCGATTGACCCGGAACTGGTAGTCCCGATCGAGCATTCGAAGATCGTAATCCGAGTCATGAAATATGATTTCAATCGCAGGGTCGTTCAGGAGCTCTCCGAGCATTTCCAGCCGAGTGACCGTAAGCGGATCGATTACCGCGGTCCGGGTCCTGGTGGAAAGCTGGAGCAGGTAGGTGCGGTCATGATACCGGTGAAAACTGGCCGCTTCAGTGTCCACCGCGAGTAGTTTCTCCCCGGCGATGCCAGTCAGAAAGGTGTTGGTGACTTCATCGGTCTGGAGGTAGACTGGGAGATCGCTGGGTGTTTCGTTGTCAGTCATGAATCCATCGGTTGGTCGAACAGTTCATCGTCAAAGCTCGTTCGGAGTTAATCCTTGCTTGCTGCGATCCCGCCGGTGTTGCGGCTCAGCGCTGGAAAATAGCACCATCCCGCTCGAGCCTCGCATACCGGGTAGATTCCGGATCGCTTTGCAGACGGACCGCGATAAGAGCGCGGTAACCTCTGGAGTTCAACATGACGTTGCCCGAAATAGATTTGAAGGTCTACTCCGACGAATGCGATACGTTCGGCCACCTCAATCAGGCTGCCTTTCTACGCCTTTTCGAGCGGGCCCGATGGGAAATGCTTGAGCAGGGCCCCGGCCTGGATTTGTTTGCCAGCGTCGGAGTGTACCCCGCCGTGCGGAAGGCGACGATCGACTACCAGGCGCCAGCATTTCCAGGGGACGTGCTCAGATTTTCCCAGTCCCTGATTTACACAGGCAGCACCAGCTTCTCCATGCGGCAGGTCGCGCGTCGGTTACATGACGGCCAAACCGTAGCAACGGGGGAGTTCATCTTTGTTTGCATCGATCAGAGCGGGAAACCTGCTGCCCTGCCGGAGAAGCTTGGGTCTTTCATGCATCAGGGAGTGCCGACTAAAGATGCCACGCATCAATTGACAGTAAACGGGGTTCGTCTCGCATTTGAATCGACCGGCGAGGGCCCTGCCATACTGTTCATCCACGGGTATCCGCTCAATCGTTCTATATGGCGTCATCAGATCGGCGCCCTTGAAGGTTGGAGAAGAATTGCGCCAGATCTTCGAGGTATGGGCGAATCCGATGCGCCCGATCTCGGTTACAGCATGGCGACCTATGCGGCAGATCTCATCGCCCTGCTTGATGCGATCGGGGTTGAAAAGGTGGTATTGTGTGCGCTCTCCATGGGGGGATATGTCGCCTTTGAAATCGTGCGCGCACACCGCGCTCGCGTGAGCGGGCTCGTGCTCGTCGCCACCAAAGCCGTGGCGGATTCAGTGGAGGGCCGCAAGGCGAGAGATATGGCCGCCGCCACCGCTCGGGAACGGGGGGCCGCGGCGGTTGCTGAAAGCATGCTTCCTAAAATGGTTGCGAATGAAACCTCAGAACAGATTCGTCAGCAGGTTCTGGCCATGATGGAATCAACCCCGGTCCCCGGAATCGTCGGCGCCCTCACCGCCATGCGCGATCGCCCCGACAGCAGCTCCCTTCTGTCCGAGCTTGCAAGTGTGCCTACGCTCGTACTTGCCGGGGAATCAGATCAGCTTATTCCCCTGGCGGACATCACCCGCATGGCCGATGCAATCCCCAGCGCCGAGTTTCGGGTCGTGCCTCGTGCCGCTCACCTGGTCCCCGTTGAGCAGCCTGGCGTTACAACTCAGATTATCCAGGGCTTTCTCGACTCTCTCGGCTTGAAACCGTCAGGATCACTGCCTCGTAGATGATGTGGCGGCGGATCTCCTCTGCCGCAGATTACCAGTTCCTTCCTTGAGATTCGGTCCCGGGGTCGCGGCCAGGCAGTTCGACCCCGTGGATCGACTTCTTTATGTCTCAAAACAAAACGACCCTCTCTGGAGGGTCGTTTCGATTTCTTCCACCGCTTACTTCTGCGGAGGGCCCGGCGGCGTTTCGCTGGTGAATATTTCCTTGTTCTTCGCGGTGAAAGCTTCCCACTGCGGGGGTACATCTTCTTCAGGAAAGATGGCAGTCACCGGGCACTCCGGCTCACATGCGCCGCAATCGATGCACTCGTCAGGGTGAATGTAGAGCTGATCCTCCCCCTCATAGATACAGTCCACGGGACACACATCGACACAGGCCCGATCCTTCACGCCAATGCAAGGTTCCGTAATCACATACGCCATGTTGTGCAACTCCTGAATATCCGGTGGTGTGCTGCCAGGAGGAATACGCCCGGTCTCGGCTCACGCCGCGGGGATGTATATGAGACCAGGCCCTGCTCCGCAAGGGGTGAGCCACCCGGGTAATTGGATGTTCCAATCCAAGGAAACAATGGATCGGCCCGCCCGATGGGGCCCGCTATTCTTCAGGAATGCGAAGAATTCTTCTCCTGCTGTTATTGGTGCCCGTCGCCCTCGCCCGAGCCCAATCGTGCCCGGTCGAGCGGACAGCCCTGGTCCTTTCGGGCGGAGGAGCCAAGGGCCTGGCTCACATCGGTGTTCTCCGCGCCCTGGATAGTCTCGGCATCCGGCCCGACCTGGTGGTAGGCACCAGCATGGGCGCCATCGTGGGTGGATTGTACGCCAGTGGATATAGCGGAAAAGAGATCGATTCGCTTGCCAGGAGTCTCCCGCTGACCAGCCTGTTTCGAACCTATGAACCACGGGTCCCATTATCCCTTGGCGTTCTCCAGCCACTCGTCGTATGGGAGGAAGACGGGGGCCACCTCGTTTTTCAGCGCGCAGCCGTGCTCGAGTCTGAGGTCAACGCCCTGCTGAATGCTGGCCTTCTCCGCGGCAACCTCCTCGCCCGCGGCAATTTCGATTCCTTGCCGATTCCATTTCGGGCCGTGGCCACTGATCTGCTTTCTGGCGCGCCAGTGGTCTTTGCCCATGGTGACCTTGCTCGCGCCGTTCGGGCCAGCGCGGCAATACCCTTCTTATTTGAGCCTGAGCGAGTAGATGGTCGTTTTCTGGGCGACGGGGGACTTTCAGCGAACATTCCGGTAAGGGTCGCCCGGGAAGCCGGCGCCACACGCCTCGTTATTTCCTATACCACCGAGCGAAGACCCGATTCACTTGATCTACGGTCCGCCTTTGTCCTGATTGATCTATTGATTGGGAATCTCTTTCGCCAATCCCCTGACTCTCTTGGTCCTTCCGATCTCGCTATTCGTCCCCAAGTAGATGGGTTGCAGAGCCTGAATTTCTCGATCCATGCAGTGGATGATCTCATCAGGCGCGGCATCGAAACGGCATACCCCGCTCTGGAATCGGCTTCGTGCCTTCCTGCACGCAGGAAGGAATCACGGTCGCCATTCCCGCCGATTCGACTCTCGTCAATTGGTTTTGACAGCCAGGCACTCGTCGATACTGGTTACGTGCGGGCCAAACTTGGATTGACGCCCGGCGAATCCCTTGATGTACGAGGGCTGCAGGCCAGGCTCCGCGGTCTCGGTTCTTCCGAGAATCTCAGCTCGCTGTGGCTCTTTCCGGGAGGTTCGCCGGACTCGCTCACTTTGCGGATCGCATCAGCGCCAATGCCAGCTCGGGTCGTGGCATTGGGAGCTGTTTACGATAATGATCTCGGCGGGAGAGTCTGGCTCGGGACAGTGCAGCGACATTTTCTGATGAAAGCTGGCGAATTGAGTGCTAGTGTTTCACTCGGCGAGCTTCGCCAGGAGCTGTATGCCGGATTGAGAAACGGCTCTATGGAGCAATCATCACTCGTTCCGGATCTTGAGCTTCGTCTATCGAGAGAGCTTGTTCGACGATTTTCCAATGGGGATGAAGTTCCCTCGCTCAAGGTTCTCCAGGGACTCGGTTTCGCTGGCTTTGGATCGAGTTGGCGCCAAGGGTGGCATATGATCGAAGGTCTTGAGACACGCTGGTGGAACGAGGCACAACGGCCCTGGGAGTTTGCGGCTGGTCCCCGGATTTCCCTGTTCAAAACGGGACGAAGCGCCGAAACTCTTTTCGCGGCAGACGCCGTCAGCACCAGCAGGTATAGTCGCGTTGAAATCGAGGGGACGGCTACCATTTCGATTGGCAGGCTGCGAATAAGACCGCACGCGCGGTTCGGCTACGGCAAGAATTTGCCTCCGCATTTGAAGTTTGTTCTCGGTGGCGCGGACGGGTTTGCTGGTCAGCACATAGGTGAAGATCGCGGTGATCTGGAGATGTCGGGTAGTCTGATCTTTCTCTACCCTGTTCGGGGCAGCCTCCTCTTCAGGGTTGAACCGATGATCGGTTCAATGGGGAATGAATTGCAGTTCCCTCCGGATGGAGACCTGCTCGCCGGCGTGCGCTTTGGATTCAACCTGCCGACGATAATTGGACCGGTGCGAGTTGAGTACGGCATTGGAGATCACGGGAGGGATGCGTTGCTTGTCCGAATCGGGCGGTGGTTCTGATCCGCGAAAACTAGATCAATCCTCCCAGGGGCGTGGCGTAGGTTGCCGTTCGCTGCTCGGGATCCCCATGACGCCCGTGGGCCGCATAGCGCTTCTCCCATTCCTGTCGGAGGCAGAACGGATCCAGTCCATGGGGCCGGTCTACAATCAGGACACCATCAAGATGGTCGATCTCGTGCTGGACCAGGGCTGCGGCATCCCCCTCGAATTCCGCTTCCTTTGATGCCCCTTTTACGTCCTGGTACCTTACCCGAATACGATAAGCGCGGGAAACCCGCACAAAAAGGTCCGGGGTCGAGTAACAATCGTCCCAGACGCTGAAGTCCTCATTGCCGACATCGATTATCTCGGGGTTAATCAATACCAGCGGCCGTTCCATCTCGACGCACACAATGCGAACCGGGGCCCCGATTTGCGGAGCCGACAATCCACGCCCGTACTGGAACCGAAGTCGTAGTGATCGCAGGGTCTCGGTGAGATCGTCAACAACAACGCGCGCAGCCATGGAGCCCGGCTTGGTAATGGTCTCACACCCGGACCGCAGGGCAGGGTCACCGAGGAGTCGAACCGGATGTACGCTCATGTTAGTGCCACTGTCATGATCATGAAGAACAATCTTGTAAACATGATGTCGTCCCACAATAGCCGAAAATATCGCATAAGTAGTTGCTTTAAAAACTACTATTTTGTTTCGACCATCGTCGCGCGACGAGGTCCTCGCCGAATTGAACACAGATTCTTGGTTTTTAGTTGACTTTGCGGTTCGGACCATTAGGATCTTGTCATGCCGATGCCCTCAGGTCAGCGTCACGATGCAGGCCAGCTTCCAGCTGGGTACCGGGGTCTTCGCGGTGAGATCCTGGTTGAGTTCAAGCGTTCGGGCACTGGTCTCACCGCGGCCGATCTGGTTTCCCTCCTTTCCGTTTCCCTCAATGCGGTGCGGCATCACCTCAAGGAACTGAATCGCGAAGGACTGGTCACGCGATCACGGGAGCAGCGGGGAGTTGGAGCACCGGTCCATGTCTACCAGCTGAGCTCGAATGGAGAAGGACTTTTCCCCCGGCGGTATGAGGTTCTGTTGACTCACCTTCTGGCGGGAGCCAGCGGCCGAGCTGCGATCGTCGAAGCCGTGCAGTCTCGCTACGCCGCTCTGGGTGACCGGCTCAAGCACGATCTTGCCGATGCCCCGGACCATCAGCGGCTGGACACTGTGGCGCGGACCCTCGGTGAAGAGGGTTATATGGCTGACTGGAGCGAAACCAGCGGTGGCCTTCGGCTTACCGAGCACAACTGCGCCATCAAAGCTGTCGCGGAGCATTTCCCCGAAATCTGTGACGCTGAAGAGCGCTTTCTCCGGGATGTGCTGGGCGCTGGAGTCGAGCGGCGGAGCCACATTCTGAATGGATGCAAGGCCTGTGAATACAGCATCCATTTCCCGGAACCAGGACCCGATGGCGATCCCGGTACCTTTGCGGGACCACTTCACGCTCCGACCGACCTCGCAGTCACAGGCCGGACCGATCAGCGGGATCAGGAGATCTCATGACATCACCAGTTGAAGCACTCGTCGGCCGTGAGTACCAGTACGGCTTCGTCACCGATATCGAGAGCGACTCGCTGCCGCGTGGCCTGAGTGAGGACGTTGTGCGTCTCATCTCAGCCAAGAAGGGCGAACCCGCGTTCATGCTCGAGTGGCGCCTCAAAGCGTACCGGCGCTGGCTCACCATGGCCGAGCCACATCATTGGGCGAACATCACGTACCCCATGATTAATTACCAGGACATCATCTACTACTCCGCGCCGCGCACAGCCAAACCGCTCGGCAGCCTGGACGAGGTCGATCCCGAGCTGCTCAGGACTTACGAGAAGCTGGGCATACCGCTCAGTGAGCAGAAAATGCTTGCCGGTGTCGCGGTCGATGCAATTTTCGACAGCGTGTCAGTCGGCACAACATTCAAGGCAAAGCTTGCTGAGTACGGTATTGTTTTCTGCTCGTTCTCCGAGGCGGTTCGAGAGCATCCCGAGCTCATCGAGAAGTACCTCGGCACCGTCGTGCCCTATAATGACAACTTCTTCGCAGCACTCAACTCCGCCGTGTTCAGCGATGGTTCTTTTGTCTACATCCCCAAAGGTGTTCGCTGCCCGATGGAGCTGTCCACCTACTTCCGCATTAATACCGCTGACGCGGGGCAGTTTGAGCGAACCCTGATTGTCGCGGACGAGGGAGCTCAGGTCAGTTACCTGGAAGGCTGTACCGCGCCCAAGCGTGATACCAATCAGCTCCACGCCGCGGTGGTGGAGCTCATCGCTCTTGAAGGTGCCTCCATCAAGTATTCCACAGTGCAGAACTGGTACGCTGGCGATTCGGCAGGAAAAGGCGGTATCTACAATTTCGTCACCAAGCGTGGGAAGTGCGCCGGCGCGCGGTCCAAGATTTCCTGGACCCAGGTTGAAACCGGGTCCGCGATTACCTGGAAGTACCCCAGTGTAATTCTCCAGGGAGACGATTCGGTCGGAGAGTTCTACTCGGTCGCCGTGGTCAATGGAAAGCAGCAGGCCGATACCGGCACAAAGATGATTCACATCGGCAAGAACACCCGCAGCACGATTGTCTCCAAGGGTATCTCGGCGGGAGAAGGCAACAACAGTTATCGAGGGCAGGTGAAAGTACTCCCTCGAGCGGCCAATGCGAGGAACTACACCCAGTGCGACTCGATGCTCATCGGAAATCGATGCGGGGCTCACACTTTTCCATACATAGATGTGCAGAACCCTACGTCTTCTGTCGAACACGAGGCTTCGACCTCGAAAATTGGCGAAGACCAGATTTTCTACTGCAAGCAGCGCGGGCTCAATACTGAAAACGCGATCTCGATGATCGTGAACGGATTCTGCAAGGAGGTTTTCCTGAATCTCCCGACCGAGTTCGCGGTGGAAGCTCAGAAGCTGCTGGGGGTCAGTCTAGAAGGCAGTGTCGGCTGATCGCGCGCGATTAGCCGAATAACGTTTACGGAGAGGTCCGAGTGCTGGAAATCAGGGGATTACGGGCAAATGTTGGCGAGAAGGAGATCCTGCGCGGCATCGATCTCACGGTCAACGCGGGTGAGGTGCATGCGGTAATGGGGCCGAATGGATCGGGCAAGAGCACTCTGGCCCAGGTCCTTGCCGGCCATCCGGGTTACCAGGTGACGGGCGGCTCCGCGGTCTACGAAGGCCAGGATCTTCTCGGCATGGAACCGGAAGCGCGGGCACGCGCCGGGGTTTTTCTCGCCTTTCAGTACCCGGTTGAGATCGCGGGGGTGACCAACGGGTACTTCCTGCGTTCCGCCTACAACGAAATCCGTAAAGCCAACGGCGGCGAGGAACTCGACCCTCTGGATTTCGCTGATCTCATGGATGAAAAGCTCAAGCTGGTGGAGTGGGACCATGGCGTTCTCACCCGGTTCGTCAACAGCGGCTTCTCAGGCGGCGAGAAGAAACGCAATGAGATTCTGCAGATGGCAGTGCTGGAGCCTAAGCTGGCGATTCTCGATGAAACCGATTCCGGGCTCGATATCGACGCGCTGAGGATTGTTGCGGAGGGAGTAAACCGGCTCCGGCGACCCGATAATGCTACGATCCTGGTAACCCATTACCAGCGTCTCCTCAACTATATCGTTCCTGATTATGTGCACGTCCTTTCTCAGGGGCGGATAATCAAGTCAGGCGGGAAAGATCTCGCGCTGGAGCTGGAAGCACGCGGGTACGAATGGTTAGGGGGCGAAGCGGCGTGACCAGCACTTTTCTGCAGGCGCTTGAGGCGCCGTCCCACCCTGCGCGTACCGCAACGGAGCCCGGCTGGCTGACGACCCTCCGTGCGAATGCGGCAGCACGATTCCATGAGATCGGGCTTCCTACAACCCGCAATGAAGACTGGAAGTTCACCAGCGTCGCCGCGATTGGTCAGGGCACTTTTGCCGTTCCCGCCGAGACTCTCCCATCTGCAGGCGTAGTGGCCGCTTTGCCGGCTTATCGTTTCGGTGTGTCGGGATGGTGCGAGCTTGTTTTCATCAATGGCCGGTATGTGCCCGAGCTTTCGGATGTGCCGGCATCACAAGGCCTCACCGTACACAGCCTGCGTGACGCTATTCAGGAGTCCCCGTCCGTGCTGGAGACCAGGCTCGGCAAAGTTACCGATTTCGATATGCAGGCGTTTACTGCCCTGAACACTGCTTGCATGTCGGACGGGGCGGTAGTTCATGTTGCCCCGGGCGCCGTTCCGCAATTTCCTGTTCACCTGCTCTACCTGACCGACATGGAGCAGGGGCCTGTGGCGACTCATCCTCGCACGCTTATCGTCGCGGGCGAATCTTCAGATATTACTGTCATCGAGAGTTACGGAAGTGTATCGGGGTCGATCCACTTCACCAATGCAGTCACCGAGGTGCTGGTCGGAGATAATGCCCGGGTAGAACACATCAAGATTCAGCGGGAGAGCGAGCGCGCCTTCCACGTGGGGACAATTGAGGCGGTGCAGGGTGCTGACAGCCGCTTCCGTTCTTTCTCCTTTGCTATCGGAGGCGTGCTGGCACGAACCAACATCTACTCGATCATGAACGCCCCCGGTTCGGATTGCACGATGAACGGTCTCTACCTGCTGCATGGCACTCAGCACATAGATCACCAGACTCGTATTGAGCACGCTCAACCCAATTGTACCAGCCGGGAGATTTACAAGGGGGTGCTCGATGGGTCATCTCATGGCGTGTTCAATGGAAAGGTGTTTGTGCGTCCGGAGGCGCAGAAGACAGATGGAAAACAGACCAACAAAAACCTGCTCCTTTCCGATGGTGCCAAGGTAGACACCAAACCTCAGCTTGAGATCTTCGCCGACGATGTGAAATGCACCCATGGCGCCACCGTCGGCCGGCTCGATGAAATTGGCTTGTTCTATCTCCAGAGTCGCGGCATCGGCTCAGCCGTTGCCCGCCGGCTTCTCACTTACGGATTTGCAGCAGAGGTGCTTGCCGAAGTCACCCAGGAGCCTATCCGCCAGCAGCTCGAACGCCTGGTCTTTGAAATGCTGGAGACTTCCGTCCGATGAGCCGAAGCTCACTGCTGACAGAACCGACTACCGTGAGCGAAGAAATGGCCGGGGTACGCCAGGATTTTCCTGTTTTGAGAACGCAGGTGAACGGGAAGCCTCTGGTGTACCTCGATAACGCCGCCACCTCTCAGAAGCCTGTCGCCGTGCTGGATGCGCTCTCCCGATTTTATCGCGAGGAGAACGCGAACATTCATCGCGGCGTCCATCATCTAAGTGAGCGAGCGTCCGATGCATATGAGTCGGCTCGCGGGCAGATCGGATTGTTTCTCGGAGCGTCACAGGGATATACACTGATCTTCACCCGAGGCTCGACTGAAGCAATCAATTTGGTCGCCCACTCGTTTGGAGGTACTCAGCTGAAGGCTGGAGACGAGGTGCTCGTTTCGGAGATGGAGCACCATTCCAATATCGTCCCCTGGCAGCAGGTCTGCCGTTCCACTGGGGCCGTCCTCCGGGTCATTCCTGTCAGTCAGGGCGGGGTACTGGACCTGGGAGCCTATGAGCGTTCGCTGAGCGGCAGAACCCGGATAGTCGCTGTCACTCACGTTTCCAACGCGATCGGCACAGTGAATCCGGTCCGGCGAATCACTGCTCTTGCGCATGCCGCGGGTGCCGTGGTAATTGTCGACGGCGCACAATCGGCTCCGCACCTTTCAGTGGATGTCCGGGAAACAGGGTGTGATTTCTTCGTCTGCTCAGGCCACAAGATGCTCGGGCCGACCGGTATCGGCGTTCTCATCGGGCGCGATAAGATACTCCAGGATATGCCACCCTATCAGACCGGCGGCGGCATGATTGCTCGGGTGTCCTTTCAGGAAACAACCTTTGCCGGTATCCCGGGTCGCTTCGAGGCCGGCACTCCGCCTATCGCCCAGGCCGTCGGTTTCGCCGCGGCAATTGGCTACATGCAGGGGATAGGGATCGATCGTATTGGGAGCTACGAGTCGATGCTTCTGACCTGCGCCACAGAGCGCCTTCGGGAGGCACCAGGCGTGCGCCTGGTAGGAGCCGAGTCGGATGAGCGGGCCAGTGTGCTTTCTTTTGTCGTGGAGGGAGTGCACCCCCATGATGTCGGGACGATCCTGAACCAGGAGGGGATCGCTGTCCGGACAGGCCACCACTGTGCTCAGCCCCTCATGGAGAAGATGGGAGTCCCTGGAACCGTTCGGGCTTCTTTCAGTTTCTATAATACTGTGGCCGAGATCGATGTTCTTATCAATGGCCTGCGAAAAGTTCAGGAGGTTTTCAACTAAGTGGGCGATCTGACTCAGTTGTACCAGAGCGTTATCCTGGACCACTACAAGAACCCCCGAAATTGTCGGTCGATGGAGCATGCGGATGGTCAGGCGCAGGGGTACAACCCGCTCTGTGGTGACCAGCTCACGGTATGGCTCAAGATGCAGGGAGATCGCATAGACGACGTTAGTTTCGTAGGGTCCGGATGCGCTATCTCCAAAGCATCCGCGTCGCTCATGACTCTCGCAGTTAAGGGAAAGACCGGGTCAGAAGTGGCCGCAATTTTTGCCGACTTCCATTCCATGGTTACGACCGGCGCGGATCCGGATACTTCCCCGGAAAAACTAGGGAAGCTTGCCGTCTTCTCTGGCGTCTCAGAGTTTCCCAGTCGGGTGAAATGTGCCAGCATGTCCTGGCACGCACTGAAAGAGGCGCTGGGGAAAACGATCTCCGGCGCGCCACCCACAACTCAGCCAGCGCAAAGTCCTGCCAAGCCTCCGGGAGAAGAACCCCTTTGAATTCCCGGTCCACGATGCCAGACTGGAGTAAATAGATGCCGTACGATGAAAAGCTGGTGGCTCCTATGCGTGAAGAAGTTCAAAAGATTGGTGCTCGCGAACTTCGCTCCGTCAGTGAAGTCGATGAAGCGCTTGGTGATGCAAAAGGCACTACCCTCGTGTTCGTGAACTCGGTATGCGGTTGTGCTGCTGGCGGCGCTCGACCCGCGCTGCAGGCGGCTCTCAAGCATTCAGTGCTTCCCCAGTCGGTCGTCACTGTTTTCGCCGGGCAGGATATCGACGCGACCAATCGAGCCCGGCAGTATTTTGGAGAGTATCAGCCGAGCTCGCCTTCATTTGCGCTCCTTCGGGATGGTGAACCGGTCTACATGGTCCATCGTCATATGATCGAAGGAAGGTCGCCCGCCGCAGTCGCGGAAAGTCTCACTGCGGCCTTCGATAAATACTGCGGCGTATCGGTCTGACCTCCCATGACAGGACACGTTTTTCATCCCGGGCATCACGATCTTCATGGCATCACCGTCGTTCTGGAAACGAACGGCCCCCAGATGTTTGTGGGGCGCTTCGACTCTCAGGATGAAAAGGGCGTACACCTCATTGGTGTGAGCGTGTTTGATCCGGTCACGTCCACGCAGAGCTCCGAGGAGTTTCTCAATCGCACTCGCAGATTTGGCGTGAAGGTAGATCGGGCTCATTACCTCGTTCCCTTGACTTCAGTCCTCCAGATTCGCCCTCTCGGCGACCCGGAATAAGGCGAGAACCATCAAAGGCCCCCACTCAGGTGGGGGCTTTCTGATGTCTATCGCTTGCGGAAAAGTTGTGTATAGACAATATTATGCTCGACTATGGCAACTGAAAATACCCACGAAGGTACTCCTGACGTCGGACGGATTTACAACCGCCTAAGGGTCCTTCGCGCCGAGCGAGGACTATCCAGGTTAGACCTGGCTAACGCCGTCGGCGTGAACCATCAGACCATCGGGTACCTCGAGCGGGGGGACTACAGTCCCAGCCTGGAGCTCGCTTTCAGATTAAGCAGCTACTTCAAGCTCCCCATCGAAGCCATCTTCGCACTTCAGCCATTTCCCCCTCTCAGCACTGCCATTTATCGGCCTTCGGCGGTTGAATCAGACCAGGGAGTAGACAACCCATGAGCGCCTTGGTATCCACTGTATCGCGCCCACCGGGCAGGACTGTTCGCCGCGCTTTTGTGGGCGCGCTTTATGGCGGCTATATCGCGGGACTGGTGCTGCTGGCGACCGTGCTCTCTGATCCGCGCGGAACCGGCGAGGTCACCCT
Source organism: Gemmatimonadota bacterium (assembly GCA_039932125.1). Taxonomy (GTDB): domain Bacteria; phylum Gemmatimonadota; class Gemmatimonadetes; order Gemmatimonadales; family GWC2-71-9; genus DASYPP01. The sequence continues at coordinate 1,304 of JBDTQP010000005.1, read as the reverse complement.
CTTGATTCTGTGCGGGATTGTTTCATTGATCGGACTTGGTGGACTACTGAAGGTTGGAGGAGCCTTTCGGGCGAACCTCACAGAATACCTGGATGAACGACAGCGCGCGGTGTGGAATCATGCGTACCAGCGTGCCTACCTGCTCCTTGCTACTCTTGTCATTTGCTTTTCCATGTACGCTATGCTCGCGTGGCTGCTCGAGTTGTCTCTGCCTTTTGGCAGACTTCCGCTCGTAGCTCTCGCCGCGGGGCTTATTCTGGCGGCGTGTACTCTTCCTGGATCCATCGTGGCCTGGAACGAGCCCGATCCCCCCGAGGATTCAGGCGCGTTTAGCCAGGCAATTCCGGCTCCGGGTTTCGAGAGTAAGAACCCGTAGTAACCGCTAACTCATCCGACAGGATTGTATGAACGACCCGGTTCTCAGAGTTGAAAACGTGACAAAGCGATTCGCCGGCCACGTCGCTGTCCAATCCCTCTCACTCGAGGTTCCCCGCGGGGGGATCTTCGGGTTGCTTGGCCCGAACGGAGCGGGAAAAACGACGACCATCCGGATGGTCATGAATATTCTCGTTCCCGATGAGGGCCGCATTGTCCTCTTTGGACGTGAAGGAGGCGGCCGGGCAGTGTCTGAAAGGGTGGGATTTCTGCCGGAAGAGCGCGGGCTCTACAAGAAGATGAAGGTTATCGATCATCTCATCTTTCTCGGTGAAGCCAAGGGCGTGTCCCGCAAGAGCGCGACGGTTAAGGCTCACCAGTGGCTCGAGCGTCTTGGCCTCAAGGACTGGACGACCCGCAAAGTGGAAGACTTGTCAAAGGGCATGCAGCAGAAGGTGCAATTCATCGGCACGCTCCTGCATGATCCGGAGCTTGTCATTCTTGACGAACCCTTCAGCGGACTCGATCCGGTGAACAGCCAGGTGATGAAGGACGTCGTGGTAGAGATCGCGAGATCCGGGCGCACGGTCATGTTCTCCACGCACATCATGGAACAGGCGGAGAAGATGTGCGATCGGATAGCCATCATTGCCCAGGGGCGGAAGGTGCTCGATGGATCGCTGGCGGAAATCAAGCGAAGTGTTGGGAAACGAAATATTGCCCTCGGCTTCAGCGACGGCGGTGGTAAAAATGCCCAGCCCGTTCTGCAGGACCGGTCACTGGTGACCTGGGTAGATGATTCGGGGTCTTCGGCCGAAGTGGAGCTTGCACCTTCCGCGGAACCAGGGGATCTGCTCAAGGCTCTGGTCGATCGTGGTGTGGGCCTGGTCAGGTTTGAAGTTCTCGAGCCGTCTCTCCAATCCATATTC
>JBDTQP010000004.1:0-31824 GCA_039932125.1 Gemmatimonadota bacterium | reverse complement strand
CCCCGCTGCCCCGCTGCCCCGCTGCCCCGCTGCCCCGCTGCCCCGCTGCCCCGCTACCTGGCAGTCTTCTTCGTCTTGGCTACGGACAGGTCCAGAGCATCCGAAATGATTCGTTTCTGCTCAACGGCGTGGGCCGATGGATATCCCTCGGCGGTGCTGGCTCGTTCCGGCCGGCCGCTGTAACGAAGCATCGCCGAACCGGGCATGACATCACGAATTTTTTCTTCGACATAGTGCCAGGCGCCCATGTTGCGCGGCTCTTCCTGGGCCCATACCAACTCCTTCATGGCGGTATAACGGCCGGCGAGGTCGCGCATTTCCGGCGCTGGAAAAGGGTAGAGCTGTTCGAGCCTCACGATCGCGGGGCGATTCTCCGTCATCTTCTCCGCTTCAGCCAGCAGCTCGTAATAGAACTTGCCAGAGCAGACCACGACGCGATTGGCCTCGGAGGCTTTCGCGGCGAACGTCTGGTCGTCGATGATCGGCTGAAAGCCACCCTCGGAAAGTTCCTCGATTCGTGAGCTCGCCTGCGGGAGTCGGAGCAGGCTTTTCGGCGTCATAAGGATGAGTGGCCGCTGCCGTGCCACCTTTGCCTGGCCGCGAAGCAGATGGAAATACTGAGCCGGCGTGCTGCAGTTGGCGACCCGGATATTTCCTTCGGCCGCGAGCTGAAGGAAACGCTCCAGCCGGGCACTTGAGTGTTCCGGCCCCTGGCCCTCATAGCCATGCGGCAGCAGGAGCGTAAGCCGAGTCGTCACTCCCCATTTCGAGAGCCCCGCTACAAGGAACTGGTCCACGATGACCTGGGCGCCGTTGACGAAATCGCCGAACTGTCCTTCCCACATGACCAGCGCTTCAGGGGCGGCGGCGCTGTAGCCGTATTCGAAACCCATGGTCGCGAGCTCTGACAATGGGCTGTTGTATACCTCGAAGGCCGCCGTGGCTCCGGGCAGCTGTTGCATCGGGGTGTGGGTGACGCCGGAATTCACATCGTGCAGCACCAGGTGGCGCTGGCTGAAGGTGCCCCGCTCGCTGTCCTGGCCTGTGAGTCTGACCGGAGTCCCCTCGGTGACAAGCGATGCAAAGGCGAGCGTTTCCGCATGGGCCCAGTCGATTCCACCTTCAGGTCCCAGGGCAGTTCGACGGCGTTCCAGTTGTTTCTTGAGCTTGGGATTCGCTGAGAATTCCTGTGGCCAGGTCAGTAGTTGATCATTAAGAGCGCGAAGAGCATCGGCATGGATTGCGGTGTCGAAGTCCATTCCGGGAATGGGAGCGGGGGCTCCCGTTTCAGCCGGGGCAGCCTTGCTGAGGCTCCCTTTGTACGACTGCTGAATTTCGGTGAGCTTCTGGTATGTCGCATCATAAATGGCCTGAGCCTCCTCGGCCGTCATCACGCCCTGTTCGACCAGGGTATGCGCATAAACCTCCCGCACGCTGGGGTGATCCTTGATCCGGGCGTACATGAGAGGCTGAGTGTATGACGGTTCGTCGCCTTCGTTATGGCCATGACGGCGATACCCCACCAGGTCGACCAGTGCGTCCTCGTGAAACTTGTCGCGATACATCATGGCCAGCCGTACCGCGGCCAGGCATGCCTCGGCATCATCCGCATTCACGTGGACGATCGGAATATCGAACCCCTTGGCCAGGTCGCTGGCGTAGCGGGTTGAGCGGGCGTCGCGCACATCAGTCGTAAAGCCCACCTGGTTATTCGAAATAAGGTGGAAGGTGCCACCGGTCCGGTAGCCGGCCAGCGCACCCAGGTTCAACATTTCGGCGACGACACCCTGGCCGGCAAATGCCGCGTCGCCGTGAATGACGACGGGTACAGAAACGTTGGGGTCCTGAATGGCGTAGCGGCCACGTCGTTGCGTCTGGGTCGCCCGCGCGCGGCCATCCACCACCGGTCCCACGAATTCGAGATGGCTTGGATTGGCGACGAGGGTAACCGTCACCGCCCGACCGGTTTCCGTCCGGTATGCTCCCTCAGCTCCGTGATGATACTTTACGTCGCCTGTCCCATCCCTCGGCTCACCACTCTCCTCGATTGGCCGATTCCCTTCGAACTCCGCGAAAATCGCCTGGTACGGCTTGCCGACGAGATGGGCGAGCACGTTGAGCCGTCCCCGATGCGCCATGCCGAGTACAACCTCCCGGGCACCCGAAGCGGCAGAGCTCTCCACGGTGAGATCGAGCATCGGGACCATGACGTCGAGGCCTTCGATGGAGAATCGCTTCTGGCCAAGGTAGGCCTTGTGAAGAAATCTCTCGAATGCTTCGACTTCCGTGAGACGGGTCAGCAGCGTCTTTTTCTGTTCGGGCGTGAGCGGCTTCCGGTGCGCGCCTGATTCAATGACCTGGCGAAGCCAGACCCGCTCCTCATGACTGGCGATATGCTCGACTTCATAGGCAATCGTGCCGCAATATGTCGCCTGGAGATTCGGCAGAACTTCAGCGAGCGTATCGCCGGGCACGGCCACGCGAAGGACGGATGCGGGGATGGTCGCCATGACCTCGGGGGTGAGTCCCAGCCGTGCAGGGTCGAGGGCCGGATCACCAGGCGGTTCGCTGTCCAGCGGATCAAGGTGTGCCGCGAGGTGCCCATGTGTGCGGTGGGCTTTCACCAAAGCCATGGCCGCGGCGACATGGGCCAGGTCATCGGCTGATCGCCGCGATGGAGCGGCGGACGCGGAGATCGATGTCAGCCCGGCAGGCTCGCTGTTCCGCCGGTCGGTGATCGTCACGCCAAGACTGGAGGACACCAGCTCATAGAAGCCTTCGCCGCCCTGGAGCAGACCATCGAGGCTGCGGAGAAACTCTCCCGATTCGGCACCCTGAATGACGCGATGGTCATAGGTGCTGCTGACGGTCATGACCTTGGCGATGCCGATCTCCTGGATCAGCTCGGGGCGCACCCCGGCGAACTCGGGAGGCCAGGCAATGGAGCCGACCGCGATGATGCTGCCCTGGCCCACCATCAGCCGGGGGACCGAAGCCACTGTGCCGAGTCCGCCTGGATTCGTGAGCGAAATCGAGGCGCCGGCAAAGGCGTCCGGCAGGAGCTTGTTGGTTCGCGCTTTTTCGACCAGCGACTCGTACGTGCTCAGGAATCCGGCAAAGTCCATTGTATCCGCGCCGTGGATGACCGGCACGACCAGACCCCGGCTGCCATCCTTTCTTTCCACATCGACAGCCAGGCCGAGATTGACGGTCTCTGGCTGAATCCGGTGAGCTGTTCCATCGGACTGGGCATAGCTGGAGCACATGACCCGGTGCTTCTTCGCGGCAAGGGAAAGCGCGTACCCGATCAGATGAGTAAAGGAGATTTTTTCAGGTCTGCCGGCTGCCTTCAACGCGTCGTTCAGCTCTTTTCGGCGGGTCTCCAGGACGGCAACCGGCAGCTGGCGGAATGTTGTGGCGGTTGGGACCGTCAGACTGTCATTCATGTTCTGAGCCAGCCGAGCCGCTGGCCCCTTCAGGGGCTCGGCATTGCCGGGCAACGTCGCGGCGGCGACCACCCCCTGGGTCTGTGCTGGTGGGGAATCATGGGCAGCGGGATGCGCCAGGTCAGGCCCAGCGCCATTGCCATTGTGAGCCGGATTTTCTCCGACCACGCCGCTTTCAAAGAGGCGGCGCCACTCAGGAGTCACCCCGGTCGGGTTCCGGAGATATTCCTCGTACATGGCCTGGGCAAACCCGGCATTGGCGGTTTCGAAAACGTTGGGATCCACGCACCACTCCAGCACATCGGAGGAAAGGGAACGGCGAACCTGTGGAAGATAATGACTCTCTTCACCGATGCAGCCCTTCGGAGAGGCAGGTTCTCCGGGTGCGGTCGTGAAGGACTGAAACGTCGATATGGAGTGGGAATGAGGCTGGCGGAGAGAGCGGGGCCACGCCTCAAGCTGGAATCACCTTGCGCCAGAACATGGAGACCCTATTCTCAAAGACATTCACCTTGTGGTCATGCAGCATCGCTTTCGACGGAATCCGATCCCACGATCAATCCCTGGAGTGCTCAATGCGTAAACGGCTGGTAACATTGCTGGTTTGCAGTTCGGTGGTCGCTTGTGGCGGTGGTGATGGTGGCGGCGGCGGTCCGAATCCAACTCCGGACGTTATAGCCAAGACGACCACGGATGATGGAGACAACCAGACAGGAGTTGTAGGGTCAGCGCTGGCTCTGCCCTTTTGTGTTCGCGTTTCTAATGACGGCGCATCCCAGCCGGATGTCATGGTCACCTGGTCGACTGCTACCGGGAGCATAAGCCCGACCTCGGATCCGACCTCCTTTGATGGCTCTTCGTGCAGCACTCTCACTCTCCCCCAGGCGGTCGGGTCATATATGGCCCAGGCTTCTTTGTCAGGAGCTACCGGCTCACCAGTGACCTTTCATGCAACGGCGAACGCAGCTGCTCCGACCCAGCTGCAGGAGGCCTTTGGTGACGGGACGACGGGTGAGGTGAACAGTGATATTCAAATTGCTGCCCGCGTGACGGACGCCTTTGGGAATGGCATCGCCGCCATCGCGGTAGCCTATGCGGTCACCAGTGGAAACGCCACGGTAACACCATCTTCCACTGGCAGCGTTGCTGGCACCGGAAACGCGCCGGTTACCGTCACGCTCGGATCCACTGCGGGGGCGGTCACGGTGACGGCGACTTCACCCGGTCTCACGGGATCTCCGCGTGTCTTCAACCTGACCGCTGTTGTTACGCCGCCGCCCCCGAGTGCGATCACCATCACGCTGTCGAATAATTCGTTCACACCCTCGGTCGACACGGTAGCAGTAGGCGGGACGGTAACCTGGGACTGGCCAACGAACCTCGTCGGGTCGCACAGTGTGACCACGACCGGGCCTACTAGCTTCACGAGCGACATCCGGGGAGAGATTTTTGGCCCGACCATGTACGGCCCCATAACGTTCAATACAGCGGGAACCTATTTCTACTACTGCACTCACCATGGTGCTCCCGGAAGTCCACCTTCCGGGATGAGTGGCAGGATCGTCGTGAAGTAATCCTCTGGCCGGTCAGAGACCGTGCGGCCCTTCGGGGCCGCATTTGTTTCTCTCCAGGAAACACCCGATGCAGTCTCGTACACGTCACTCGTTCGAGGAGGACGCGATGGTGAACCGGTTCACGGCGTTTCCCCTTCGATCGCCTCGTGCAGTCCTCCTCTTTCTTCTGGTCGCCGGATGTGGAGGGGACGGTGGCAATCAGCCTGCGTCACCCCCCCTCGCTATTGCCAAAGATGCGGTAAGTGGTGACGGACAGACTGATACCGTCGCCCGGGCGCTCCCGGATTCTTTTCGCGTCGTCGTTACCGAATCCGGTTCACCCAGGTCAGGTGTCACCGTTACGTGGGTGGCAAGCGCGGGATCCATCGCCTTTACCAGTAACGTGACCGACGCATCCGGCCGTGCCGCTGCGCGAATGACACTGGGCCAGGTCGCGGGAAATTTCACCGCGATGGCCAGGATTCCCGGAGGGGCGAGCGTCACCTTCAGCGCCAAAGGCTCGGCCGATGCCCCTTCAGACATCACCGCGGTCTCTGGAGATGGCCAGGCGGCGCTGGTCAGTAGCGGCATAGGGCAGCCGCTCACGGTCAAAGTCGAGGATCGGTTTGGAAATGTGAGAAGCGGGATCGCGATCGCATGGTCTAAGGTCACCGGGAATGGCTCGGTGAATGTGGCCAGCTCAGTGACCAATCAGGCCGGGATTGCGACGGTCGGGGTAAACGTGGGAAGCCCGGCTGGGGGCACTGTCATCCGGGCCATTCCAGCAGGAGATCTCGACACCACTGCGTTCCAGGTCTTTGCGGTCAACCTGATCAGAGAAGTTCTCCTCAAGAACAATTTCTTCGAGAGTGTCGCGAATGGCAGCCAGCAGCCTGCGGTGGATACCATCCCGGCAGGGGAGGCAATACGCTGGACCTGGCAAACGGCCGCAGTAGAGCACGACATCGTCGCGGCCGGGTCAGCCTTCCCGCGGAGCCCTGGAACTGCGAGCCCCTTCGTGTATGGTCCTGTTCGCCTCGTCACACCGGGCACGTACGACTACGAATGCACGCTGCACACTGGAATGATCGGAACAGTTGTCGTTCAGTAGGTGCGAGGGCAAACACCGCCGAAGTCTCAATCCGTGCCGGCGGACGAAAGCGCGGAGCGAGCATCAATCACATATGCACGATAACGTTCAACTTCCGCCGCCCGTTTTTCGCTGGACCACCCCAGCTCCGCTCCCATCAAAGAGGCAATCTCTTCCGCCGCCGCCAGGCCGTGGTCGGTCGTTTCGTAAAAGAGATGGGTTCTCCTGACGAGGACGTCTTCCAGGGTTTGTGCGAGCTCGCGGCGCACGATATGAACTATCTCGGCGCGTATTGCGGCATGGTCGGGATGGAGCGGCTCGAGCAGTTCCCGATGCTCCCGTGCCAGGTTGAAAATGGCAGGAGACTCCGTGCCGAAGTGCGAGAGGAGATGCTGGGTTGTCGCCGGCGTCAATCCCAGGTCGGCGCCGGCGCGCATGAAGGTATCGAGGTCTTCCGATTCCCCGCCTGGCAGGGGCTCCAGGTCGGTTCGTGACTCGGGATACTGTGGCCGGCCGAAGGATTTCCTGAGCTCCTTGACGACTTCCGTCACCAGCTCCGCCGCCATGCACCGATAGGTCGTGAGTTTTCCGCCAGCGATGGTCCACATGCCGTTGGGCCCCTGGACGATGCGATGCTCGCGGGACACGTCGGAAGCGGATCGCTCGTCCTCGGGCGCGAGGAGGGGGCGAAGCCCGGCATAGGTCGCAACGACATCGTCCTCGGACAGCCTGGCGTTGGGGAAATACGCGTTGGCCGAGCGGATGAGATAGAGCACGTCGTCCTGATCCGCTTTGACGAACTCGGGCGAAACCGTCGTGTCGGTATCGGTAGTTCCGACGATCGAGAGGTCGCCCCAGGGCAGGATAAACATGACACGCTGATCGATGGGGCTGGTGATGGTAAGCGCCTCATGATTGCCGAGGCGGCCTCGGGGAACCAGGATGTGCGCGCCCTTTGTCGGTCTGAGCAGTGGCGCCGCATGGGGAAATTCAAGCCGGCGAATCCGGTCGCACCAGGGGCCGGTCGCGTTGACGACGGTCGTCGCTCGAATTCGCCCCTGTTCGCCGGTGAGCCGGTCCTCGATCCGGGCGCCTCGTACCCGGCCATCCACCACCTCCAGCTGCTCGACCCGCATATAATTGGAGACCAGCGCGCCGTGCTGGATGGCGGACCGGGCGTTGGCCAGAACGAGTCTGGCGTCATCGCATTGCGCGTCGTAATATCTCGCGCCCCCGACCAGGTCCATGGCGCGGAGAAGTGGCTCGGCGCGAAGCACGCCCCGCTTGCCCAACATGCGGTGCCATCGCACATTCCGGAACAGCGAGAGGATATCATACAGCCACATCCCGACCGTCAATCGCCAGTAGAAGAGGCGGCTTCGGCGATGGACGGGAAAGATGAACGGGAGCGGCCGAACGAGATGGGGCGCGATGGACAGCAGAATGTTGCGTTCCCGGCTGGCTTCGAAAACAAGCCGAAGCTGCCCGTGCTCCAGGTAACGCAATCCGCCGTGAATCAGTCGGCTGGAGCGGGAGCTTGTCCCCCAGCCAAGGTCGTGTTGTTCAACCAGGATGGTCCGCAGGCCGCGCATGGCGGCATCGCGGGCGATTCCGGCGCCGGTTATTCCGCCGCCGATCACCAGAAGATCAGCGGGTTGCGCCGTAAGCTGGCTCAAGTCCGCCCGACGTGAGGTCATAGCCGCTTGCCCCCGTCCCCAGTATCGCGTTTACCGCTGCCGAGCACCTGGTTCACCTGGCACGACTTCCTGATCAAGGCGGGCGACCGGGTGCTGGACCTCGCCTGCGGCGAAGGCCGGCACAGCATCCCGGCCGCGAACCGTGGAGCCCGTGTGGTGGGGCTCGACAAGGACGATGCGACGCTGGAAGTCGGACGGGATTTTGCGCGCGCGGAGGGGCTGGCGATTGATTTTCGAGCGGTGGACCTGGAAGCGACGTGGCCCGAGCTCGGCGTTTTTGATGCTGTTCTTGTGTTCAATTATCTTGACCGGGTTCGGATGCCGAGGATGCTCGAGTGTGTCGCCCCAGGCGGCGTGCTCATCATGGAGACCTTCTTCACGGTACAGCGCACATTCGGCTGGGGACCCAGGGACGATGATCATCTGCTCCTGCCCGGCGAGATCAATCGTCTCGTAGCGCCCCTGGATATCGTGCACGGCCGTGAGGTGGTGGAACCGGTGGATACCGATCGCTGGCGGGCAGTCGCCGGAATAGTAGCCGAGCGCAGGAAATAATGGCATTTGTCCCTGAAAGACTGGTCGTCGATGACCTCTGAACAGCCGGTGCAACCCGTCGTCCGCTCTCGCTGGGCCTGCCTTCGATTCCCCTTCTCTCAATTTCTTGACTGAAATTCCCCGAGGCCGCCGAGCCGCGATCATCGCCGGTATTCGCACTCCCTTTGCGAGGAGCGGCACAGTGCTGCGCGATGTGCTCGCTGTCGACCTCGCTCGCCATGCGGCGCGTGACCTGTTGCTTCGCACCGGCATTGATGGCGCCGAGATCGACGAGGTGATCTGGGGACAGGTCGTCCAATCGCCGCTGTCTCCGAACGTCGCTCGGGAAGTAAGCCTGCTTCCGCAGCTGCCGCGTTCCGTCCCGGCCTATTCGCTGAACCGCGCGTGCGCATCAGGCGCGCTTGCCATTTCCAACGCCCACGACCAGATCATTACCGGCTATGCCGATGTCGTGCTGACCGGCGGTGTCGAAACCCTGTCCGATGTCCCCATCCTCCACACCCGTCGTTTCAGTCAAATTCTCCAGGAAGTGAACCGGGCAAAATCACTGGGTGCCCGTCTGAAGGCGCTGAGTAAGGTGCGTCCCCGGGACCTGGTCCCCGTAGCGCCGGCCATTGCCGAGCCGTCGACCGGAGAGTCGATGGGACAGTCGGCTGAGAAGATGGCGAAGGAAAATGGCATCTCTCGGGAAGAACAGGATCGCTATGCCGTGATGAGTCATCAGCGAGCGGCCGCGGCCACCGCCGACGGACGCCTTACCGCTGAGATCGCACCCTGGTTTGGCGGGCGCGACATGAGCGAGGTGCTCACCAGTGACAATGGCATCAGGCCCGATTCCACTCTCGAACAGCTCGCGAAGCTGAAACCGGTGTTCGACCGGAAGTATGGTTCCGTCACTGCGGGCAACTCGTCGCCGCTCACGGATGGAGCCTCCTGCGTCCTCGTCATGGCGGAGGAGAAGGCCAGGACGATGGGGTACGCGCCGCTCGCCTATATCCGGAGCTATGCCGTGAGCGCGGTGGATCCCGGCTGGCAGCTTCTCATGGGGCCGGCGTATGCCGTACCCCGGGCGCTCGACCGCGCTGGCCTCACCTGGAACGACCTTGGACTGGTCGAGATTCACGAGGCTTTTGCATCCCAGGTGCTTTCGAATGTCCAGGCGTGGGCATCGAAACAGTGGGCCGCCAAGCTCGGGCGGAGCGCGCCAGTGGGAGAGGTTGACTGGGACAGGACAAACGTAATGGGCGGCTCTATCGCCATCGGTCATCCGTTTGGTGCCACGGGTGGTCGAATCGTAACGACGCTCGCGAACGAAATGGTCCGGCGCGACGTGCAGTTCGGATTGGTCTCGATCTGTGCCGCGGGCGGAATGGGGTTCGCAATGATTCTGGAAAGAGGTGAGCGGTGAGCGGTAAGCGGTGAGTGGGATAAACGCGGGATTCTGCTTTCGAGGTGAGTGGGTGAATTTTTTTCCCCGCTCATCCCTCACCGCTCATCGCCTAGTCCTTACCGGGAGGCGGATATGAGCGCTTTCTCCCTCTCCAACGAAAACGGCATTGCCATCGTCACCTTTGACCTGCCAGGCGAGCCGGTCAACAAGATGAATGGCGCCGTCAAGGCCGAGTTCGAGACGCTCCTCGATCAGTTGCGGAGCGATGGAGCGGTCCGCGCCGTCGTCATCATCTCAGGAAAACCCGACATCTTCATCGCCGGCGCTGATATCGAAGAGTTTACCGAGCTCGCGACCCAGGCCGAAGCGGAGAACCTGAGCCGCGAGGGACAGGAGATGCTGAACCGGGTGGATGATTTTCCCAAGCCCGTCGTCGCGGCCATTCATGGCGCCTGTCTCGGCGGCGGGCTCGAACTGGCACTCGCGTGTGATTATCGCATTGCCACTGATCATCCCAAAACGATTCTTGGTCTTCCCGAAGTGCAGCTGGGGCTTCTGCCCGGGGCCGGCGGGTGCCAGCGACTCCCCCGGCTGATCGGCGCGCGTGCCGCCCTCGATATCATTCTTGCCGGGAAGAGCGAGCCGGCGCCCAAGGCATATCGACTCGGGATGATTGATGAGCTGGTCCCCCAGAGCATTCTCAGAAAAGTGGCCATCGAAGCCGCCGAGCGGAGCATGGTTCGGGGGATTCCGTTCCGAAAGCGGCGCGGCGGACTGACCGGGCTGCTGCTGGATGGCAACCCGCTTGGCCGGCGCATCGTCTATGCGGCCGCGCGCAAACAGGTCCTCAGAAAAACGGGCGGCAACTACCCGGCTCCGCTGGCAGCGCTGGAAGCGGTGAAGGTCGGCCTGGAACAAGGTATGACTCGCGGGCTTGTCTTTGAACATCAGAAATTCGGCGAGCTGGCCATGACCAGCGTGTCGAAAAAGCTGGTGCAGCTCTTCTTCGCGACGACCGCATTGAAGAAAGACAACGGACTGGAATCGGGCAGTGCGGAGCCGGTCACTATAGATCGGCTGGGGATCATCGGATCGGGGTTCATGGGGGCAGGCATTGCCGGGACTGCCGCCATTACTGCCCGAGTACAGGTGGGACTCAAGGACACCGAGCTTGCCCGGGTAGGGAAGGGGCTCAAGGCCGCGACAGACATCATCAACGATCGGGTCAAGCGCCGCCGGGTGACTCGCTATGAAGGAACCCGTCTCAAGGCGCTGGTGAGCGGGTCAACCGACTGGTACGTCCTGCGCCAGGCCGATCTGGTCATCGAAGCGGTGTTCGAAGATCTCGAGGTGAAACGCGCGGTGCTTGGTGATGTCGAAGCGGTGACACTGCCGACGACGATCATAGCCACCAACACGTCTACCATCCCGATCTCCCGGATCGCTGAGGGGGCTAGCCGGCCCGATCGCGTGCTCGGCATGCATTTCTTTTCGCCGGTCGAAAAGATGCCGCTGCTCGAGGTGATTCCAACAAGCCGGACGAGCGCTGAGACGATCGTCACCGCGGTGGATTTCGGCCGGAAACTCGGCAAGACGGTGATCGTGGTGCGGGATCATCCGGGTTTCTGGGTCAATCGCATTCTCGCGCCGTATATGAACGAGGCGGGTCACCTGCTGGCGGAAGGAACGCCCATCGAGCTGATCGACAGGACGATGACACGATGGGGATTTCCGGTGGGTCCGATTGCGCTGCTGGACGAAGTAGGTCTCGACGTGGCGGCCAAGGCCGGGAAAGTGATGCACGAGGCATTCGGCGAACGGCTTAAACCGAACGAAGTGGTGAGCCGGATGACGGCGGACAACCGTCTGGGTCGCAAGAACGGCCGCGGGTTCTATCACTATCACGAAGGCCACAAGACCGGCGTGGATGACCAGGTATACGATGTGCTTGGCGTGCGGCCCCAGGAGAAGAGCTCTCCGATCGGCATCGAGCAGCGGCTGGTGTACATCATGTTGAACGAGGCGGCGATGGCGGTCGATGAAGGGGTGGTGCGGAGTCCGAGGGATGGCGACATCGGGGCCATATTCGGGATTGGCTATCCGCCATTCCGCGGTGGCCCCCTTCGCGTCATCGACGACCTTGGCGCTGCGAGCGTGGTGCGTACCCTGAACGAGCTGGCATCGGCCTATGGGGAGCGATTTGCACCCACACCAAGTCTGATTGCCATGGCAGAGGCGAACCGGAAATTCTACCCGGAAGAGCCACGGTGAGCTTGCTCATGCGTCCATCATTCCTGCAATCCTGATTCTCACTCACCGCTTCCCGGTTCGCTGGATGAATTCCAGTACGGCAAGCTCATCACGACGCAGGGCGCCAGAGGGACGCTCCCGTTTGGGCTCGGTTGGTTGCGGTGGAATCGGAGGGACCACACCGCGCATGTAGGATTCGAGCACGGCGGGATGGATGTAATACTTCCGGCATACCGCCCGCGTGTTTCCCAGCCTTCTCGCCACCCGATCGATCGCCGTGACGATGTTGGCCTTTGCTTCTTTCTCGCTCGTCGCCGGTCCGATGGCGCGCAGCTCCGCAGCGGCAAGCATGGTCCCTGACCAGGTGCGAAAATCCTTCGCGGTCACTTCATTGCCGGTCGCTCTCCGGAGATAATCATTAATATCGCCGGCATCGATGGTCTGCCGGCGATTGTCCTCATCGAGGTATTGAAACAGTTCCTGGCCGGGCAGCTCCTGCATGTGCTGTACGATTCGCGCGACGCGCCGGTCGGTAATGGCGACGGAGTGCATCATCCCGCTTTTTCCGCGAAAATCAAATTTGAGTGTGTGACCCGAGACCGCCACGTGCCGCCGCCGCATGGTGGTGAGCCCGTAGGACTTATTCTCCCGCGCATACTCATCGTTACCGACCCGGATCAGCGTTTTCTCCAGGAGACGAACGACCGCCGCGAGCACTTTGTCCCGGGGAAGCCCGCTCTGCAGCAAATCCTTCTCGACCCGGTCTCGCAGGCTCGGAAGCAGGGCGCTGAAATCCAGCATGCGCCCGAACTTGGTCTCGTCCCGCACCTGGCGGTATGTCGTGTGATAGCGATACTGCTTCCGGCCGCGAGCATCGCGCGCCGTCACCTGGATATGGCCATTCGCCTGGGGACAGATCCAGACATCCGTCCAGGCCGGTGGTATCACCAGCGAGCGGATACGCTTGAGCTCGGCTTCGTCCTGAACTCGGGAGCCATCAGGGTAGAGATAGAACACCCCGGCACCCGCCTTCTTCCGGCGGATCCCGGGCATGACGTCGCTGACGTAACGCAGCCCTGCCGCTACAGCCGACTCGACGTGCTCAGTATTGTCCTTGGGCATTCAGCAGGTGGGGGATACGGTCAGCAGGGCGCTCTCGTGATCGGTTCTCATTTCAGCAGTTTCATCAACTCTGCATTTGACTCCGTCCGCTTCATCAGCGTCAGAAGGCGGGACATCGCTTCCACCGACCCCTCTCCGGAGAGGCGGTTGCGAATGGCGCGGGAGACTTCCAGCGCTTCGGGTGAAAGGAGCAGCTCTTCTTTCCGGGTCCCGCTCGCGTTGAGGTCAATCGCCGGATAGATCCGCCGCTCGGCCAGCTCGCGACTGAGGGTGAGCTCGCTGTTCCCGGTTCCTTTGAATTCCTCGAAGATGACCTGGTCCATCTTCGACCCGGTATCGATCAGCGAGGTTCCGATGATGGTGAGGGAGCCGCTGCCCTGCGATGGATCGATCGCCCGGGCGCTCCCCAGGAACTTCTTGGGCTTCTCCAGTGAGCTGGCGTCGAGGCCACCGGACATCGTGCGACCGGTGCCGCGCTCCGTGGTGTTGTAGGCTCGCGCGAGGCGGGTTATGGAATCGAGGATGAGCACGACGTCTTCGCCTTGTTCGACCCGGCGCCGAGCCCGCTCGAGCGTGATCTCGGCGACGGCGACGTGGCGATCCGCCCCGTGGTCGAAGCTCGAGGCGATGACCTCGCCATAGCCGCACGATTCCATTTCGGTGACTTCCTCCGGCCGCTCGTCGACGAGGAGAATGTACAGCACGGCATCCGGGTGATTCTTTCCTATACCCTCGGCGATGGCCTGGAGGACCATGGTCTTTCCCGCCTTGGCCGGCGCCACGATCAGCGCGCGCTGGCCTTTGCCAAATGGCGAGAGAATATCAACGACACGGTTGGTATAATCGCGCTGACCCCGGCGAGTGAGGCCGCAGTCGAGAATCAGCTGCTGATTCGGGTGAATCGCTCCCAGCCGGCTGAAGTCGGGACGCTCGGCAAGAGCGGCCGGTGCCTGGCCATTGATCGTTTCAACTTCCTTGAGCTCAGGGCCGCGGGCCCCGCCATTTCCTCTCCCTCGACCTCCGCGATTGCCGCGGTCATTCCGGTCCGATGCTGCGCCGGCGACGCCGACGATTTCATCACCCGGCCGCAACCGGTACTGCTGAATGACGCGGGGGGAAACATGAATATCACCGGACGCAGGGAGATAGCTCTCCCGTCTCCGCCGAAGAAAACCGGTATTGCGATCGGTGATGTCGAGAATACCCAGTAAATCGGCCAAGGAGCTCCTGAAATGGGACGGGGCAGAGTCGCAGGAAAAAGGGGCGCGGGCGTTGTTGATCCAGCGCCGGGTCCGCACGAAATGGACTGGTGTACAAATTTATGGGGCGATGAAACCGGGCGAGTCGAGAAACCCGGGAGGCACACTAATATAATCGGGAAACGAATGTAGTTGAGAAAGCAGGGATCGGAGGGATAGCGACAGACCTTGGAGCAGGGTCAACCCTGGGCCCGTCCCGCGGTACTATAACCCCCGTGCCTCATCCTGTCCCCCTGCCCCTCAGATCACTTTTCGAAGATCGAACCGCCCCTTCTCCGACAGGAGCGGCTTCCACAGGTCACCCATCTTCTCCACCCGGGCCGGCACATTGTCCACTCTGAAATCCCGCATCGTGAATCCTTCTTCGATTTCATCCCAGGTCACCGGCGTGGAGACGGATGCGCGCTCTTCCGGCCGCACGGAGTAGACGGAGGCCAGCGTTCTGCCCCAGGCATTCTGATTGTAGTCTACCAGCACCTTCTCCGGCGGGCGGTCCTTGAGCGCGTACACATCGGTCACCAGCGTGGGGTACTGCTGAGCCAGCGTCTGTCCCACCGCTTTGGCAAAGGTCCACACCTCTTTCTGCGTAGGCCCATGCCCGATCGGAACGTACACGTGGATGCCACTCGAACCCGTGGTCTTGGCGAAGTGCGGCATGCTGAGCGCGGTGAGAGCCTGGTGAACAATCTTTGCCGTCTCCAGCACCTTGTCAAACGGTGCTTTCGGCCCTGGATCGAGGTCAAAATGCAGGTAGTCCGGCCGGTCGACGTCTCCGCAACGGGCATACCACTGGTTGAGGTCAATGCATCCGAGATTGACGACCCAGAGCAGCGAGAGGAGGTCCTGAATCATGGGAAAGTCGATCACGTTACCACTCGCGTGATCGATGCGGCATGTCTCGATCCACTCAGGCCGCGGATCTGGCGCGCGTTTCATGAAGAAAAACTTGCCGTGGATGCCATTGGGGTATCGCTTCATCACCATGGCTCGATCACGCAGGTGGGGAAGCAGCACCGGGGCGATATCAGCGTAGTACTGAAGCAATGCCCGCTTGGTCATGCCGATTTCCGGGAAGAATACCTTGTCGAGATTCGTCAGCCGGACTGCGCGGGCCCCCAGTCGAATCTCCACTTCCTTCTCATCGGGAATTGTCAGCTTGGGAGTCTTCGCCGCGGGCGATGCCTTTCCGCTTCGTGCGCTGGGATGCTTGCCCTTGCCGGTCGCGGGACTCATGGCAGTCGGCTCAATCGGGGTGGCCGTTTGCCGCGTCTGGTCGCGCCCACCACCGGTATGTATTCGAGCTCGCGGCCCTCGCGGACGCACCGCAGCAGGAGACCTCCCCGGCTCATATCACCCCGGCCGACGAAATCAGCCGGGAATACCAGACGCTCCCCAAGCAGTTCGATCAGGCAGTCCACATATTTGCCCGTAGCTACACTACCGAGGAGAACGATCTCGCCTTCGACGACCGAGGCGAGAATGGAGGCGTCCCGTTCGAATGGGCGGCGAAACCGGTCGTCATCCTTCGAAATGTCGATCAGCGAGAACTCCACGAGGTCTTCGCGTGTCACCATCGTGTCGGTCCTTACCAGGCCGCGGGTTGGGGTTATGACTTTCGGCGCCTCTCTGGTATCTCCCGAGCTGAACGCGCTGGCGTATGCCAGCTTGCCCCGGAAGTACAAACCGCTGACAAAACTGAAGACCTCACCAATGGGAGCACCGGGCGCTAATCCCAGGCGCACGGCCAGGGGAAACCTGGCAGACTGCCGGAGCAGGAGCTGGGCGCGCTTGCCGCCACAGAAGGCGGGGGAGATAAGAAATATTCTGCCGGGTGCTGGAGCAAGCATGGATGAATGCTACGCCGCAATCTTGAGCCGTGCCTTGAGAATTGCCACCACGGCTGCCTCAGTCTGATCGAGACCCTCCGCCCGGGCCCGTTTGAGCTCGCCTTCGAAATCGTTCAGCAGCGTTCCCGCAGAGTAAGTGTCAAAGAGGGCCGGGTGAACGTAATATTTCCGGCAGACTGAACGGGTATTGTTCAGCTGCTGAGAGACCTGGTCGATAGCCTTGAGATAGTGCGATTTTGCTTCCCGGGCAGTTCGAGCGGCCCCGATTTCCCTGAGCGACGCCGCGGCAAGCATGGTTCCGCTCCAGGTGCGAAAATCCTTGGCGCTGAAATCATCGCCTGAAATGCGGCGAATGTACTCGTTCACATCTTCGGAGCTGATGGTCTGCCGCTGGCCTGTCTCATCGAAATACTGGAAGAGCTCCTGGCCTGGAATCGCCTGGCATCGCCGAACGATCGTGGCAACGCGGCGGTCGGAGACATCGCAGGAATGGGTCTTCCCGCTCTTGCCCCGAAACTCGAACTTGACTCTTGATCCCCGGATCTCGACGTGCTGATCCTTGAGTGTCGTCAATCCGAAGGACTTGTTCGTGCGGGCGTATTCGTCGTTACCAATCCGGATGCAGGTCCACTCCAGCAGCCGGACGACCGTCGCGAGAACCTTTTCCTTGGGCAGGCCGGGCAGTTCGAGGTCTTCTTCCACCTGTGCTCGAAGTTCTGGTAACACCTCCGCAAAGGCGAGCAGGCGATTGAACTTGGTTTCATCCCGCACCGCCCGCCAGCGCGGATGATACCGGTATTGCTTGCGTCCCCGCGCGTCGCGCCCGGTCGCCTGGATGTGACCTCGCGGGTCGGGACTGATCCATACCCCGGTGTAGGCCGGTGGAATCGCCAGTTTTCTGATTCTGCCGAGCTGCAGAGCGTCGCGCAGCACGTTCCCCGACGGATCGAGGTACGTAAAGGATTTTCCGGCCTTGCGCCGGCGAATTCCAGGCTGCATGTCGCTTACGTAGCGAAGGCCCGCTTCCTTGGCGGACAGGATAGGGTCCTGCTGGACTGCGACTGCGGGTTTTTTCCTTCTGGCTGTCGCGGCCATGATCCCCAATCCTCTGTGACGGACACGTTTGACAGGTGACATGTCAGGATAGGGATCTCTCGGGGTGAGAACCTGTGAGGGCTGTCACCGTTGGGCGGCGGGCGCTGGAAACCGAGCGAGATGAGCTCGAAAAAGGTGTGCTGAACCAGAGTATTCCAACAATTCAATTGTGGGCGGTATCCAATACGCCGAGTTCAACCTGGGCGTCCGGAGTGACCTCTCTGACACAAGACTTACCTGAGCTTCGGGTTTCCCCGGATCTCGACGACATTGCCCTGGCGGTGGCAGGTGACACCGCCGCCTTTGAACGGCTTTACCGCCGGCACCTGGCTCGTGTCCATGGCCTGGCGCGATGGCTCGTGGGGTTGGATGAAGCTGAGGATGCCGTGCAGGATGTATTCATCAGGGTCTGGGAGAAGCTGAGCCAGTTCGAGGGACGGTCGGCATTCGGAACCTGGCTTCATCGGTTGGCGGTCAGCGTGATGCTTCGCCGCCGGCAGACCCTGGGGATCCGGCAGAAGCGGCACACCGATGGGGACGAAACGGTCCAGAATCTCAGCGGAAGACCGGCCACGCCGGACCTGAGAGTTGCCATAGAACGCGCGGTAGACCTGCTGCCCGATGGGGCGAGAGAGGTGTTCGTCCTCCATGACATGGAGGGCTACCGCCACGATGAAATCGGCGAGCTGCTTGGCTGCACCTCCGGCACCTCGCGATCACAGCTTCACCGGGCGCGAATGATGTTGCGGGCCCATCTCGGGTAGCACGGGACCGGATTGATTTCTTTCGAAGGAACGAGTCCAAATGCACGAACGCTTCAATGAACAGCTCAGCGCCTATCTCGATGGCGAACTGCCGGAGGCAGATCGGGCAAGCCTCGAAGGCCACCTTCTGAGCTGTGCTGGGTGTTCGCAAGCCCTCGCTGAGCTGCGGCGCGTCGTAGCCTGGGCTCCTGGCTTCCAGGGAACTGCTCCGAAAAATGATCTGTGGAGTTCGATCGAGCCGCTCCTTGCGCGGCGAACCTCGCGGGGACAGCAGAAGGCCCGGGAACGGTGGTCTGGCCGCCAGGTCACGATACGGCTTCCTCACCTTCTTGCCGCCGGGATCGCGCTGATCCTGCTGAGTGCCGGCACGATGTGGCTCGCTCGCTCGCACGGCACTGAAAATGTCGGCCAGGTGGGAACCCCCGCTCCCAGGAGTTGGGACTACGTGAGAGCATCCGCTACGGAGCGGCAGTACGACCAGGCGGTCGCGGAGCTCGAGGGAATTCTCGCCTCCGGAGACACCGCGCTCGATCCGGCCACGCTCAAAGTGATTCGGGGAAGTCTCGTGGCGATCGATCGTGCCATTCAGGAGGCCCGCGAAGCGATTACCCGGGATTCCACCAACGACTATCTGAACGCCAGTATCGCGGCCAATATGCGTCGCAAGCTGGACATCCTGCGGACCGCGGCCCAGGCCGTGGCCGCGAAATCCTGACAAGGAACGGTCATGCTGCTCACGATGCTACTCGGCGCTCTCATCGCCGCCTCCCCGCAACAGTCGGACACCACTATTTCCGTGACGACGGGGACCCGGCTCGAGATCGAAAACCCCGGCGGTGAAATCATCATTCACGCCTGGGCCAGGAACCAGGTACAGATCAAGGCACGGCACTCTTCGCGAACCTTCGTGACAATTCAGAGTACCGGTTCCGTTCTCAACATCGGTGCTAACTCCCGACGCGGGCCGGCCAACATTGTGGACTACGACATCTCGGCTCCCGCATGGATGGCGCTGTCACTCAAAGGGATGTACAGCGACATAACCATCGACGGCACTCAGGCCGAAGTAAAAGCGGAGACGCTTAATGGCAATATCGTGGTGAAAGGCGGGACCGGGAGCCTCAATCTGCATTCAGTGCAGGGCTCGATCTCGGTCTCCGGAAGTCGCGGCCGGCTGGAGCTCAACTCGGTATCGGAGGGGATCACCGTGGTGGACGCCGAAGGCGATATTACCGCGGAAACCATCAGTGGGAACATCGATCTCCGGCGGGTGCGATCCAAATCAGTGGAGCTGGGGACGCTCAGCGGTGAAATCCTGTATGACGGGACTTTCCAGGAGGGCGGCCAATACAGCTTCGTCAGTCATAGCGGGGACATCATGATGGGTGTGCCGGATGGCGCGAGCGCCACTTTCAACATCGCCACCCTCGACGGTGACGTAGAGACCGCGCTGCCGGTGCAGGGAATGGAGCATCCCACCAAGCGACGGACCACCTTTCGGCTGGGCGGCGGAAGCGCCCGGGTGGACATCGAGAGTTTCAATGGGAATGTGAAGGTAGGCCGTCCCGGAACGATGTCCATCGAATCCGATTCCGACAACAACTGACTCCCGTGTACCTGGCGACCGTTCTTCTCGGCTCCATCGCAGGGCTGGCCGGCCAGGGCGACCCCGGTGATTTCACCTGGCGGGAAGCACTTCCCGCCGGCATCACGCTGGAGGTTCGAGGGAGAATAGGAAGCATCGAAGCGGTGGCAGCGACCGGCAGGGACGCGGAAGTCGTAGGAACGTTCCAGAGCGGTAAGCATGGCGCGCCCGGCCAGATCGAAATCCGGGTGATCCGGGAAACGGGACGTATCATCATCTGCAGCGTTTATCCCCGAAATGAACGATGGAGCAACGGCAATCTCGACCAGCACCACGACAAGGATGCTTGTGAAGCAGCGCAGCACGAGAAGACAATACGGGGTGATAACGATACCAGGGTGAATTACGTCGTTCGAGTGCCAGTCGGAGTGCACTTCGTAGGTCAGACCGTGACCGACAGTGTCGTCATCAGGGGGCTCCGCGGTGATGCAGAGGGCTATAGCGTCGCCGGCGATGTGCGAATCAGTGATGTTCGAGGTGGGGTCATCGATGCGGCTTCAATCAGCGGAGACCTGAGTTTCGAAGGTGTTGATGCCGGCGATGTGTACGCCGGCACGCTGAGTGGTGACGTGACTTTCATCGGTGCCATTCACTCGTCCGGAGAGTACAGTTTCTTGAGTTACACGGGTGAAATCCTGGTGAATCTCCCCACGGGTGCGGGGGTAACCTTGGATGTACTGGCCCCGAAGGGGGACGTCGCGTCGGCCGTTCAGCTTACGCCGTCAGCCTCAAGCCCGAGGCGGTCTTCCGGACGACTGGGGTCAGGGAGCGCCCACATGACGGTAAATACGCTTAACGGAAAGATCCGAATAGAACATCGAGACTGACGCTCCTCTCGCCACAATTTCCACCTCCCCGAAATGCAAAACCTTCCAACCGCTGCTTGCAAAAAAGGGGGAGCTTGCTCGTCGATGTCAAAATTGTAACGCCATCTGTTCTTCCCGCATGTATCTCGTAAGTAACTGTTATTTAAGCACTTGCATCGAGTTTTCTGCTTCGATAGACGCACAGGCACGTACGTTGCCAATACAGCGGACATCTGAACCTCTGCGTCACTCCACTACCAAGCAGGAGAACGACTGTGCGCTCGCTGCATATTCTTCCGGGAATGAGCCGGTTTGTCCCCGCCGCTCTGCTGGGTATGGCCCTGGCCGGCTGCGGCGATGCCGCGCTGAAGGAAAACAACTTTCCTCCTATGTCCGATGTGATCACCTCGGTCGCCACCGTAGACGGTACTGTGGCGGGTTCATATCTCGAGGGCGACCGACCGGCCGCGGGCAATGGTCCGACCATAACGGTGAGCGGCGTTCCTACTGCCATCAATGGTGGAAGCCTTCGAGCCAGTGTGACCTCTCCGACGCCGTTCTCCCGCGTCGTCCTTTCCATGACCTATCTCGATGGTTACTACGAGCTCAACCTCCCGGCTCCAGTCACTTCTCTCGATGTCGTCCTGACGCTGAGCCCCCTGGCTCCGCAAGCGACGCTGGGCCTGCTTTACGGCGTGGCCGCGAGTGGCGGAGAGCTGGGCGCAATGCTGAGTCAGAGCATCAACATGGTCCGCGTCGGGAATGGCGATGTGCAGGTCAGCGTCGCGTGGGATGCGCCGACGGACGTGGACCTTCACGTGACTGATCCTTCCAGCGAAGAGATCTACTTCGGCAACAAGACCTCGGCGAGCGGCGGCACTCTTGACCTCGATTCCAACGCTGCCTGTACCATCGACAATGTGGACAATGAAAACGTCGTATGGCCAACCGGCACCGCGCCGTCCGGCACCTACACGGTTGACCTCGTCTACTGGTCTGCCTGCAGTCAGCCGCAGAGCAACTACACCGTAACTATTCTGGTGAAAGGCCAGGCGCCTCAGGTGTTCAGCGGAACGCTGGTCAATGCGAGCAGCAGCACCAAAATTCCGATCGGAACCTTCACCAAATAAACGAGACATGGCAGAGCGCCAGCCCTGAACGAGTACAGTCGGGACGGTCAGAAGCTCGGTGAGTCTGCCGCCAATGCAGGAACGAGGGATCAGCGCACGGGCGCTGGTCCCCCGTTTCTTTATTGGATGCATCGCTGATTGGGTGATCGAGACCGCATCGCTCATGGGACCTCCCGTTTGGTCAGTAGATTCCTCGCTCTGCTCAGAATCAGGTCTGACCAATCTTTCGTATCAATCATCCAATCACTGATTTTCTGATCGTCCAATGCTCAGCAGTCGGTGCAACTCTCTGCGTGCAGACGAGGGTGAATGGTAATGCGTGCACCCTGTGATCACGGTTACGGTGGGCTGTCTGGAATGGCTGTACGCTGCTGATGGGCGGGCGAACGCGTGGTATTTCATCCCCCCCTTCACAGCAGCGCGAGGAGGCGACGGTGTCGGTTTCCAACCTGGTCTCACTGCGGCAATTTCCTCCAGCTCTGAGGCCCCGGCTGCAGGTAGCCTACGCCGAAGCACGGGAAGCGCTCATCGCGACTCATGTGGAGCACGCGGTGCGGTTCACGCTGGAATTTTCCCGGAGACTACCTCCACTCGAGGCGCTGGATCTGTATTTCAGAGTTGTGGCGGTTCCCCTCCCGATGGAAGAATCCATCGCGAGCCGGGCGCTCGTTCAACTGGAGTTCGATCGTCTGCCGGAGTCGCCGAGGAAACCATCCCTGGTCGATCAGCTTCGTTCCTTTCAGCTCGAGGCTGCCCTGGACACTTTTCGTGAACAGCGTCACTTTTCGGAAACGACGTTCCAGCTCGCGCGACTTGCCGGTGCCCGTGCTGCCGAGGCCGTGCTGGCCACCCACGTGGAGAATACGTTACGGCTGGTCGAGATCCTGGAAGAAATCGTGTGGGTAGATGAGGCGGTGAATCACTACATCCATACGTTCAGGCTGCCGCTCGCAATGGCCCATATGGTGTTCCAGCGCGCCAGGGCTCGTGTCGCCGGCCGCTATGTTCGAGCGATAGCATCTCTTCCGGCGCCAGCTCCCCGGAAAAAACGCAGCGAGCTCCGGCTCCCGGAATCGGTCCGGATCGCCAGCTGAATCCTCCGCTCAATCGAGGCGCCCGACGTAATGCCGGGCGCCTCTTCATATGCCACCTGGCGTCACTCCGCGTTCGACGAGTCCCAGTATCAAGTCCACCAGGAGGGCGAGCAGGGCTGCGGGAAGCGCTCCTGAAAGGATCATCCGGGTGTCGGAGAGGGCCAGTCCTGCGACGATCGGGTCTCCCAGACCACCGGCCCCTATGAAGGCCGCCAGTGTGGCGGTCCCGACATTGATGACTGCTGCGGTGCGGATTCCCGCCATGATGACCGGAGCAGCGAGGGGGAGCCGAACCTGGAAGAGAACCTGCCCCGGGGTCATTCCGAGCGCAGTCGCGGCGCTCACGGCGGCAGGAGCCGCGTCACGTATCCCGGTGTAGGTGTTTCGCAGGATGGGGTATAGCGAGTAGAGAAAGAGCGCGACGAGCGCCGGAACCATGCCGATGCCAAGCAGGGGAAGCATGAACGCGAGGAGCGCGATACTCGGAATGGTCTGCATCAAGCCGACGCTCCGGATGACGGATTCCGCACTTCCGCGAGAGCGTTCGAGAAGGAGGCCCAGTGGCACCGCGAGCAGTATCGCCGCAAGAAGCGAGACGCTCACGAGAACCAGGTGACGCAGGGTGAGGCTCAGGACCAGGCTTCGACTGTCCCACATGAATCGCGCGAAGGATCCGGTGCTGTCCCTGGACGCGACGATATGAGAGGATTGTGTTACCAGCACACCAAGCTCCTCCAGTCCGCTGCGGGCAACGGCGGCAACCGGTTCTGAGTTTACCTCGACGCGTTGATTCAATCGTCGCATCGTCTCTTCATCGATGATTCCGCTCAGACTGGAAAGCGCTTCGATCGCGGCGGGGGCGCTCCGCTGCAGACGCGAGCCCACCAGTGCTGCCGCCTGGTATGGTGGGAAAAAGTGCTTGTCGTCCTCCAGCACCACGAGGTTGTAGCGGGCAAGCTGTCCATCCGTGGAGTATCCGTCGATCACGTCGACCGAGCCGCCGGCGAGCGCCTGGTATTTTACCGCCTGGAGCAGGGAGCGAACCCCCCGGGGTGCGAGTCCATACGCCTTCGCCAGACCGGGCAGCCCATCGGCTCTTCCCGTGAAATCCGGGGTAAACCCCGCGGTGAGATGCGCTGCTTCCCGGGCAAGGTCGGATATGGTGTGGAGGTGATAGCGCGCCGCTGTTTCGCGCCGAACGGCGATCGCATAGGTATTCTGGAAGCCGAGCGGAGGCAGCCAGCGAATGCCGTAACGGGCTTTGAATTCGCGCTGGACAGTACGAAACGTTTCACGAGGATCGCTGATCGCCGGCAGTTTAAGAATGGCCAGCAGACCCGTTCCCGTGTATTCGGGGTATACATCGATAGCCCCGCTGCGGAGCGCGCCGAACGCAATTTCGGTTGCTCCCAGCCCCATGCGACGGTCTACCCGAAATCCGTTCGACTCCAGCGTCTGGGCGAACATCTCGGCCAGAAGGAACGACTCACCGAATGGCTTGGACGCGACAATGATGCTTCGCGCGCCGGGATCCTGGAGCGCTGCCGCGGGATGGCTTTCTGCGACCATGAGCAGTGCAGGTACGACCAGATGAACGGCCGCCCGCATCACAACCCGAAGAGTGGACCTGACCGGCTTCATCGATCGGGAGACCGAATACCGGCGCGAACCAGCAGTCGTTTGACGTAGGATGTCGCGGGTTTAGCAATGAGCTCAGCGGGCGATGCCGTCTGCTCGATTTTTCCACTTCGCATGACGGCGATACGATCGGCAAGCCGAACAGCTTCCTGCATATCATGGGTCACGAGAAGAGCGGTGAGCGTCATCCGGGCACGGAGACCAAGAAATGCTTCCTGGAGATCACCTCGGGTGATCGCGTCGAGCGCACCAAAAGGTTCATCGAGAAGCACCACCGGCGGGTCCGACGCGAGCGCCCGCGCGATCGCCACGCGTTGTCGCTGGCCTCCCGAGAGCTCTGATGGCCACCGGTGGGCATAATCTTTCGCGACGAGCCCGACCATTTCCAGCGACCGGTTGGCCCGGATATCCGCATCGGCGAGTCCCAGCAGCACCGGCACGAGCGCGGTGTTCCTTCCGACTCGCCAATGAGGCAACAAACCACCATCCTGAGGGACGTATCCCGTGTGGCGTCGTAGATCGACAGCTTCCACCTGCCCCGCCGCGCGCCCGCCTATCCGGATAGTCCCGCCGTCCGGTTCCACCAGCCGGTTGAAACATCGGAGCAAGGTGGACTTGCCGGAGCCGCTCTCTCCCACCAGAGCGACGCATTCACCGGTGGCTACCGCCAGGGAGACACCGTCGAGAGCGACCACCTCGAGGAAGCGCTTGCTTACCTGGACAGCCTCCAGCGCGAGAGGCATCGACCGGACATCCTGAGCGAGCGTCGGTCCCTCGATCACTTCTTCTCGAAGTCGAGGGAGACCGAATTGATGCAGTATCGAAGCCCGGTGGGGTTCGGCCCATCGTCGAAGAGGTGGCCCAGGTGGGCATCGCAGCGAGCGCAATGCACCTCGGTGCGCCGCATGAAAAGGCTCCCGTCTTCTTCGGTTTCAATGTGCTCCGTTCCCAGGGGGGCAAAAAAACTGGGCCACCCGGTTCCCGAATCGAACTTGGTGTCCGAAGAGAAGAGCGGTTCGCCACACGAGCCGCATCGATAGGTCCCGGCATCCTTGGTATTCCAGTACTTCCCGGTAAAGGCTCGCTCCGTCCCCTTTTCGCGCATGACCCGATACTGCTCCGGGGTGAGCTGCTCAGCCCATTCTTTCTCTGATTTGCTGGTCTTGTCGGTCATATAATCCGCCAGTCAGGTGTGACAAGGTGGCCCGCGGGTTGCCCAAAATCTACGATCTTGTAAGGCTAAACTTAAGTCAATACGGGAGTTTCCCCACCAATAGTACTTCGTCTTCTCCGTAATGTGATTCAAGACCTTTCCGGGAACCAATTCCGGGTGTATATGCGTTATAGAATACCACCGGTCTCAAGTCTTCCTCCACACAAGATGACTCATGACGGCTCACGTTGAACTACAGGTCGGACAGGCGATCTTCGCGGAGCTTTTGAGCGAAGCCAGGGCCCGCACTCTCCTTCTGATCAGTCCTCTGAGTGAAGACGATCTCCGCAAGCAACACGATGTCCTGATGAGCCCCATCATCTGGGACCTTGGCCACATCGCCCAGTTCGAAGAAGTCTGGCTGGGTCAGAATATCGAGAGTGGCGGAACAGGCTCGGAGGGATTGAGCGGGATGTTCGATCCTTTCACCAACCCACGCTCGGTGCGGGGCGGCCTGCCGCTGCCTTCGCTCGGCGAGTGTGTCGAGCTGCTGGCAGTGGTCCGCGAACGCACGCTCGCCAGGCTGGCCGGAGTCTCGTTCGATTCGGACGCTCCGCTGCTTCACGATGGATACGTCTACCAGATGGTGCTGCAGCACGAGTATCAGCACAACGAGACGATCCTGCAGACGCTGCAACTCAAGCAGGGAGAGCCGTACCGGGCACCGCGGGCATATTCGCCGCCGGCTGCCGCACCGATCCTGGTGGAGAGCGCATGCGATCCATTCGGCAACATGGTGCGATTTCCCGGGGGGCTCGTCGAGCTGGGCACTGACAATCGCAGTGTCGCGTATGACAACGAGCGCCCGCGGCACCAGGCCAGAGTGCGCTCCTTCTGGATCGATCTTACACCAGTCACCAATCAAGAGTATCTGGAATTTGTCGAAGCGGGTGGCTATCAGAAGCGGGAATTGTGGTCGCCTGAAGGCTGGGCCTTCCGAGAGAAGGAGCAGCTTGCCGCACCAAAATACTGGACGCGCGAGGGCGGAGAGTGGCACGTTCGCTACATGGACAGGAAGGGACCGGTTAACCCGGAGCTTCCGGTCTGCCACGTGTGTTTTCACGAGGCGGAAGCCTTTGCCCGGTACGCCGGCAAACGCCTGCCAACCGAAGCCGAATGGGAAGCCGCGGCATCCTGGGATCCGGCTACCGGGGAGAAGCGTAGGTATCCCTGGGGAGACGAGCCGGTCACGCCGGAGCGGGCAAACGTCGATCAACTCTCGTTTCAGCCGGCGCCCATGGGTGCATATGCCGACAATATTTCACCGATTGGGTGCTACGGGATGATTGGCGACGTCTGGGAATGGACCGCTTCTGATTTTGCCGGTTATTCGGGGTACAGCACGTTCCCCTATCAGGAATACTCCGAAACCTTCTTTGGCCCTGAATACAAGGTTCTACGCGGCGGATCCTGGGCGACAAGACCCGGCGCGATCCGCAACACCTTCCGGAATTGGGACTACCCGATTCGGCGGCAGATCTTCAGCGGCTTTCGCTGCGCGCGCGATGCGTGATCTACGCCGCTCGCCGCGGACGCCGCGCAATGTGGCCATGCTCTCCGAGGTACGGGCGGGCCTGGCCCAATCCCAGAAAGAGCTCTCGCCGAAATACTTCTACGACGACCGGGGATCGCGGCTCTTCGAAGAAATCACCCGGCTCGACGAGTACTATCCCACCCGGACTGAGCGGGATCTTCTGACCAGGCTGATGCCCGACATCATTCAAACGCTCGGGTCAGTGTCGCTGGTGGAGCTGGGTGCCGGGAGTGCTGAGAAGAGCCGGATCATTCTCAATGCGATGCGGGACTCGGGGACGCTTGAGACCTGCGTTCCTATCGACGTCAGCGCCGAATTCCTGGCAGAGAGCGCCCGTCGGCTGCGGAGTGAATATCCCTCGCTTCGCGTCATTCCTGCCGTTGCGGACATCAGTGATTCGTTCCAGTTACCGAGCTTTCCTCATCCCGCCCTCTTTGCCTTCCTGGGAAGTACCCTCGGCAATTTCGAGGATGAGCATGCAATCGCGCTGCTCAAGCAGGTCGCCGCCGCCATGCAGCCGGGCGACTCCTTTCTGATCGGCGCCGACCTGGTCAAGGATCGCGATGTGCTGGAGGCGGCGTATAATGACGACAAGGGCGTCACTGCCGAGTTCAACCGCAACGTGCTGCGGGTAATGAACCGCGAGCTTGGCTCGACGTTTGATGTCGATTCATTTCGTCACCAGGCGTTCTACAATCCGATCCTGGCGCGCATTGAGATGCACCTGGTGGCGTGTGGCCGACAGGTGGTCGAGCTGCCCGGTCATGGTGAAATACTCTTCCGTGATGGCGAGTCGATTCGCACTGAAATCAGCCGAAAGTTCACCCGGAAGGTGCTGGACGAGATGTTCGCTGCGGCCGGCCTGCTGATAGACCGGTGGGAGACCGATGAGCGAGGCTGGTATGCGATCATGGTGGCGAGATCGGTCGCGCCACGCCGCCGGTCGTGGATCACAGGGCAAGGGCACCGGGTCTGGGCACTCCGAGAAGACTTGCGCGCTCATACCTTCGCCCTCGGCAGCAAACCGGCACCGGCAGGCATCGGGCGAATTGGCGCGGAGATCGAGTTCATCGTTCTTCAGGAAAATGGCCGGCCCTGTCCGATTCACTCGCAGGAGGATGGTTCGGTCAGTTCCCAGGAATTCCTTCGAGAATACGGCAGGCCCCTCGGCTGGATCGAAGAGCTTTCTCCCAAGGGGACACCGCGATTCAAGCTACCGGCCCTGGGCACCATCTCCTTCGAGCCTGGCGGCCAGCTGGAATTCAGCAGCGTGACCACGGATTCCGCCAGCGCGGTTCTCGAGGTGCTTCGAACGGTTGTGATGCCGTTGCGGGCCAGTGCCGCCAGCGCGGGTATTCAGCTGCTTTCCATCGGCATGGATCCTGTCAACAAGCTCGATGCGGCTCCGCTTCAGCTGCATGCTGATCGGTATGAGAAGATGGATCGATATTTCGCCACGATTGGCCCGGCGGGGGCGCGGATGATGCGGCAGACCGCCGCGTTTCATCTAAACCTCGATTTTGGCGAGCAGAACATGCTGCGCTGGCGGGTGCTCAATGCGGCCGCGCCCTATCTCACCGCGATGTTCGCGAATTCGCCCCGCTATGGCGGAGAGGTCACCGGTTTTCAGAGCACCCGGGCGTCGGTCTGGCGCGCGCTCGATGGAGCTCGAACCGGAATCTTGCCGGCGGGGCCCAATGCGGAGGACGAATATCTCGATTTTGCGCTGGGTGCGCCGGCGATGCTGGTGGATGGGATCGACGGGCGCTACTCACCCTTTGGCGAGTTATGGGCTGGGGGAAGGGTGACGCAGGAGGACTGGCATGACCATCTGAGCACACTCTTCCCGGATATACGTCCCCGGGGATATCTCGAAATTCGCTGCATCGACGCACTCCCGCCGGAATGGTACTCGGCCCCCATCGTGCTTTGCACAGGCCTGCTGTACGACCGGGACAGCCTGCTTGCGGCCGATGCCCTGCTCGGGTCTCCCGAGCCGGAGTTATTGCTCCGCGCGGCCTCCCTCGGCATGACTGATAGATCGATTGCGGCGACGGCTCGCGACCTGGCGCAGATCGGGCTGGCCGGCGCTCGCCGGCTGGGCGATCATTACATCGGCAGCTCAGACCTCGAAACCGCGGCCGGATTTTTCCGCGCGCACACGGCGGCGGGCCACTCCTTCTCGGACTCCCTGAAGCAGGCTAGTTTCGAGTCATAGCGTAGGGCAGACAACAGTGGATGGTGGATAGGGGATGGTGGATAGTGGAGCAATGTGACCGCCTGGGTCCCGCCTTCCGGCTTGAGTAGCGATGCTTCCGGCCTGAGTTTCATCGCTCATATCGCCATGCGCCATACACCGCACAAAAGACTCGCTCATCGGAATACGTAATGCGCAAAGCGCTGCTATGGCTCTCCGAACGTCAGCAGGTTTTCAATTTCATCAAACGCAATGGCCTGGCCCGGCAGTTCGCCTCACGGTTCGTTGCCGGAGAGACGATCGACACCGCGATAGAGGCCGTGCGAGAGGTCAACAAGAAAAAGATTACCGCCTCGCTCGACCTGCTGGGCGAGAGTGTTTCCCGGGAGGCGGAGGCTTCCGCTGCCCGGGATCAGTATTTGCGCATGCTGGGTCAGATCGCCGGGACGGGAGTTCTTTCGAATGTCTCGATGAAGCTGACGCAGATGGGCTTTGATATCGCCGAGGAGATGTGTTTCAGCAATGTGAAGGCGATTCTCGACGAGGCAAAGCGGCTCGGTACCTTTGTCCGGCTCGACATGGAGAGTTCCGCGTACACCCAGCGTACGCTGGACTTTTTTCATAACCGCCTGTCCGCCGATTATTCGACCGTGACGGGCGTGGTTATCCAGTCATGCCTGCGCCGCTCCGAGCAGGATATCAACACGCTGATCGAACGGCAGGCCCGGGTCCGCCTCTGCAAGGGGGCCTACCTCGAGCCCCCGACGGTGGCCTTCCCCGACAAGGCGGATGTGGACCGCAATTATGTCACGCTCATGGAGCGGCTGATGGAGAAGGGGAATTACCCGGCTATCGCGACGCACGATGAGGCCATCATCGATCATGCAAAGGATTTTGCCTCCCGGAAAAAGATCGGGACTGATCGGTTTGAATTTCAGATGTTGTATGGCGTACGGCGCGACTTGCAGGAAAAACTCCGGGCGAGCGGTTTCAACATGCGCGTGTACATTCCCTTCGGCAGCCAGTGGTATCCCTATCTCATGCGCCGGCTGGCGGAGCGTCCGGCCAATATCGCCTTCATGCTGGGTAACATCATGAAGGAGTCCGTGCGGGGCCGGTGAGCGAGATAACGCTGGGCGGCTACATGGCCAAGCACGAACGGGCCGCTGCGTTTACCGGCAGCGACGATCAGGCTTACTCGGTCGGTATCTATGTGAGTGATGACGTGGACGAGCGCGGCCTCTATGGGGCCGCGCTGTTGTTTGTCCGCTGGTCGACCGGCGGCGATCGCCCGGTGGGACATGTGGAGACAGCCGTGCTGGCCCGCGGGCGCACTCCAGAAGAAGCGGGGGAGCGGGTGAAGCTGCTTTCGTTGTATGACGTCAAGGCGGCGCTGGACGAGGCGATTGGCGCGTCTCCCGGGGAGTGGTGACCGTCAAGGGGACGGTGCTGGCGCGCGAGGGAGCGAGTTATCGCGTTGCCACGGCCGATGGCGAGGTACGCGCGGTGTTGCGTGGGCGAGTCAAACGCGACGAGCCGCGTGTCGTGGTAGGCGACGACGTGGAGCTTGATTGTGGAGACCAGGAGAATTCCGGAGAATCCAGCGGGGTGGAGATCTCCTGCGGCATCGTCTCGGTGGGAGAGCGACGCACGCTGCTTGAGCGGCGCATGCCGCATGGACGAGGGGCCAAGCCGATCGCGGCGAACATTGATGAAGTGCTCGTCGTGACCGCCGCTCGCGATCCGGCGCCGATTCC
The DNA here is from genome assembly GCA_039932125.1 of Gemmatimonadota bacterium. Classification (GTDB taxonomy): domain Bacteria; phylum Gemmatimonadota; class Gemmatimonadetes; order Gemmatimonadales; family GWC2-71-9; genus DASYPP01. Next base: position 742 of record JBDTQP010000004.1, on the reverse strand, counting down.
CCAGCTGCTCGATCGTCTGCTTGTCATCGCTGAAGTGAACAACCTCCCAGCCGCGGTGCTCCTCAACAAGACGGACCTGGATTCAGGCGGCGCGGTCGAGCAGCGATTTCGTCAAGCGGGGTATCCGGTTTTTCGGGCGAGCGTCAAGGCAGGGCAGGGCGTCGAGGAGATTCGCAATCATCTCGCGGGACGCACGACAGTGCTCACCGGTCCATCGGGTGCCGGAAAATCAAGCCTGGTGAACGCGCTCGAGCCCGGGCTCAAGCTACGAGTTGGTGAGATCAGTGAGCGGAGTCGCCGGGGGACACAAACCACCGTGTCCGCGGTGATGATTCCGCTCAAGGCCGGGGGATACCTCGTCGATACGCCTGGGTTCAGCGAGGTCGGGCTCTGGGGCGTCGTTCCGCGGGAGATGGCCAGCTGTTTTCCGGAGATGCGGCCGCTGATCGACCAGTGCAAGTACGCCGATTGCAAACACCTGATCGAGCCGGGGTGTGCCGTGCTGGCGGCGGTCAAGCGGGGCGATGTTGCCGCGGATAGATGGGAGAGCTATAGGCGATTACTGGAAGAAACGGAGGGAGAGCCGAAAGAGTGGGAGTGATAGTGACAAGTGACAGGTGGCAAGTCGCAAAAAAATCAGATGACTCAGTATCCCGCCTCGAGGTCACCTCTGTTGATAGGTGAAGCCGCGCGTACCTCTTCCTCGGTCACCTGTCTGCAGTCACTTCATCCGTCCCGCCTT
>JBDTQP010000003.1:0-31988 GCA_039932125.1 Gemmatimonadota bacterium | reverse complement strand
CGCCCCCCGGAACAGGATGCCACCCGCAGAATGGGAAGCCTGATTCCCGGCGCCGACATCGCATCCATTACGCAGCTGCGGAGCGATGGCAGCGCTCGAGATTCAATGCATCTCTCGCCTGGACGCACCGTCACCCTCGGCCGGGAGCAGGGCGACTGGCAGTTCCCCTACGATCCCTCCATGAGTGCCCTCCATGCTTCGATCCGGAGCGAAGACGCCGATTTCGTCGTCACCGACATGGGGAGCCGCAACGGAGTCGCCATCTCCATCCGGGGTGAGCCCCTCCTGCGCAGTGGCAGCCGGATCCTGATCGGTGATCAGCTGCTCAAGGTGGAATTCTCGTGAAGTTCTGCCCGGTCTGCGGGACGGAGTACGCCGACGACATCCGGTTCTGCCAGCGTGATGGGCAGACCTTGCGTTCATCCGATCCAACCGCCGACCTCGTTGGCCAGGTGATCGCTGACCGGTACCACATTACGAAGAAGCTCGGCGAAGGGGGAATGGGCGCGGTCTATCTCGCGGAGCACGTGAAGATGGGCCGGCAGAGCGCGATCAAAGTGATGGGTCGAGGAATGAGTCACGATCCCGACGCCATCTCCCGTTTCAATCGCGAGGCCGCCAACGCCAGCCGGATCAATCATCCGAACGTGTGCGCGGTCTATGACTTCGGTGAAACCGAAGACGGCACGATTTATCTCGCCATGGAATTTATCGAGGGCCACACGCTCTCGAGCCTGCTCAAGGAAACCGGTCCCCTTTCCCTGCGGCGCGCTGCCGACATTCTCAAGCAGTGCGCGGATGGACTCCACGCCGCGCACGAGCTCGGCATTGTCCATCGCGATCTCAAGCCTGACAACATCATGATCGTGTCCCAGAAGGGGCGCGACGTGGTAAAGGTGGTGGACTTCGGCATCGCCAAGGCGGCGGGAGGAGAAGCCGGACAGAACGTCACCAAGACGGGTCTCGTGGTGGGGACGCCGGAATACATGAGCCCGGAGCAGCTTTCGGGTGACAAGGTAGATGGGCGAAGCGATATCTACTCGCTGGGGCTCGTATTCTATCGCACGCTGACCGATGCGCTGCCGTTCGTGGCCGAGACGGCGCAGGAGACCATGATCAAGCGGCTCACCGATGAGCCGATTCCGTTGGCACTCGCCCGGCCGGACGCGTTCTTCCCGGCGGGACTGCAACCGATCATGGATCGCGCCCTGGCGCGGTGGCCCCAGGACCGCTACACGACAGCAACAGAGTTCTCCAGCGACGTCGGCCGGGTGGCCGACACCATCAAGGAAACCGCCTCTCACACTTCCGCCGACACCGAAGCAAAGACCCAGGTGGTGCGTCCCAGTGACGTCGCGAGAGCAAAGACCGCTGCGATGCCGGCGACGCGGATCTCCTCGCCGAAGACCGAGCGTAAGGTCGGGCCCGTTGCGATTGGTGTTGGTGTTGTCGTCCTGGCACTCGCCGGTGGCGGGTTCGCGCTCAGGGGTACGCTCTTTGGGAAGGGGCAGGATGCCGGGCCGGTCGATAGCTCACAGATCGCGGCGAACACCGATACGAGTCATTTGAATCTCTCGATGCCAGGCGGTGACACGACGGCGCTGGTCAACCATGACACCGTTTCCCGAACGAATCCACCCGCGACCCACCCATCGGCTCCTCCGCGTTCCGTAGATACCTCGCGAACCAGTACGACGCCCAATACGGCGTCGGTACCTTCCGCGGCCGACCTGCAGCGCCAGGTGACAGCGTTCATCGATGATATCGAGTTCACCGATGATCCCGGCAAGAGACGGGAAGCGAGCCGACTAGGGCGTGATGTATATCCAATGCAGAACCTCCCGTCGAAACTTCGAGCCGAGGCAGCATTCATCGTCGGCCAGGCATTGATGACCGAAGCAAGCTCTGACCCAGGCAAGCGTTCCGAGGCCAAGCTGTGGGTGCAACGAGCCGTTGATCTAGACCGCCGCAATGCGTGGGTTCAAATTCTCCAAGGCTTTTGAGGACTACGTGCCCAACGCCCCCGTCCGTGTAACCGTCTTCGGCAAGACCGACCTTGGCCGAACCCGCGACCACAACGAGGATACGTTCCTCGTTGTGGATCTCACCACTGGCAACGCCAGCCTGCAACCCGAGGTGCGGGATCATGCCGTAGGCGAACGGGGTTCGCTCTTCATGGTCGCCGATGGAATGGGGGGAGCCGCTGCCGGCGAGATCGCCAGTGCCATGGCAGCGGACGTGATCCTCACCCATCTCAAAGAAACCTGGATCCACGACCAGGAGCCGACATCGCAACGATTCGCCTTTCGACTGAAAGAAGCGGTCGAGCACGCCAATACGAGAATCAATCAGCACTCAAAGGAACACCCTGAAGTTCGCGGCATGGGCACCACGGTCACGGTGGCGGGGATCCTCGGAAATGAGCTCTACCTGGCGCAGGTGGGAGACAGCCGTGCCTACCTCATTCGCAACGGCGGCGCCATTCAGCTCACCAAGGATCAATCGCTGATGCAGCGGCTGGTGGAGGCGGGGGAGCTGACCGAAGAAGAGGCTGAGCAGAGCGAGCGCCGCAATATCATCCTCCAGGCGCTCGGACCGGAGGCCAGGGTGAAAGTGGACCTCACGTACCAGCCGCTCTCCAAAGGCGATACGGTGGTGCTCTGCTCCGATGGCCTCTCCGGCCAGGTGAAAAAGGAAGAGATCGCCGAGCTGGTCAACCAGCAACCCGACCTGGTCGCGCTCTGTTCCCGTCTGATCGACATAGCGAACAGTCGGGGAGGACCGGACAATATCACAGCAGTCGTCGCTCGCTTCGATGGCGCGGGGCTGCTGGACCCGCGCACGTCGGGTGAAGCCGGATACCAGGTCTATCCGCTGCATGAAGGAGACGCGACGACGCAGCCGGTCCCGATTTATACCGGCAGTCCGGCGCCGGTCTCCCGCAAGCATCAGCAGCGGCTCATGCTCATTGCGATCGCGAGTGCGGTACTCGCGATCGCAGCCTTCCTGCTTCTTCGTTAGTGCCGACCCGCCGGCCGCACGCCCCATGAAGATCGAGTTCACCTTCATGGCCGGACCACGCGCCGGCCAGGCGGAGGCCTTTAGCCAGCCCTTCATTCAGATTGGGCGACACCCGCAGTGCGATCTGCGTTTCGATCCCGATCGTGACCTCGATGTATCGAGCCGGCATGCGACCGTGATTCTTCAGTCGGAAATGTTTACGCTGCGGGACCTCGGCAGCACCAACGGCACCTACGTGAACGGCAAGCGGATCACCACCGACCATGTGCTCGCCGACGGAGACGAGATTCAGTTCGGGAAACAGGGGCCAAAGCTCGGCGTGCGCATTATGCGGGAACAACGGCCGGGTCCGGGCAGCCCGGCTGAGGCAGCTCCTCTGGTGGTGCCAGCGACGGCTTCGAAGGTGGTCGAGCATTCGGTGCGCCGCACGCCGACGGGCCCCACGACCACGCGAATCAAGGTCGAGGTTGCCAGACAGACCGCGTCGCTTCGGCGGACGACGATCATCCTGCTGTCGTTGCTGGTCATCCTCGCAGCAGCCTACCTCTGGCAGAGTATCACCGCGGCAAAAAGGATCGAATCCGAACGAGCGGAGCTGCTTCGGCGAGTGGATAGTCTCTCGGTGGCGTATCAGAATGTTCAGGTCAATGTCGCGTCGCTGCAGGGCGCACTGGATTCTGCGCAGGCCGAAACCTCGCGTCTTCGGGCGCGCATCGGCGAGGGCGGCGACGCCGGCCAACTCCAGGCCTTGCGCACTCAGCTCCTCGCCGCGGAGCAACGGCAGCAGCGCATCAAGGCCGCGGCATCGCTCGATGCAGCCGGGATCAATCGGGCGAACCAGGACGCGGTCGCGGTGGTGGTCGTGGAGTTTGCTGACGGCAGCATCCGGACGGGATCCGGATTCGCCGTCCGGAGTGACGATGCGGGATCCATGATCATCACGAACCGTCACGTGGTCTCCGGGGAGAATGGATCCGTTCCGGCTCGCATCGGCGTGATCTTCAACGGATCGAAACAGAATTTCAAAGCCGATCTCGTCGCGCTGCATCCGGGTACCAGCATAGACCTGGCCCTGATACGCGCCTCCGTCCGGGGCGGCACACCCATTATCCACTCACTGGGGACATCCGAGCCCCAGGCGGGCGATCCGGTCGCCACAATCGGATTCCCGCTCGGGCTCGATATGGAAATGGGAGGAAACTGGCAGGAGGTCGGCGTGACGGCATCACTCAATACCGGTGTGGTCAGCAAAGCGCTCCCCGACCAGCTGGTCATTACAGGCTATGGAGCGGCCGGAATGAGCGGAAGCCCGATTTTCGATGGAGAAGGCAATGTGGTCGGAATTGTTTTCGGGGGACAGCGAGAAAGTAACGGCCGCATCGTCCTGGGTGTGCCGGTGCGATTCGCGCTGGAGCTGCTGCAGACGCACTAAATACCAATCTCGCCAACAGCTTTGTCGATGCAGAGCCCGGACACACATGCCGGGCTTTTCTTTCTACAAGAGTATTACCCCGCCCTGTTCATCCCCTATTGTCTTGCTTGACATGAAACGCTTTCTGCAGTCCTCCCCACACTCTGCGCCTTAGAATGGCACTCCTTCGTAGGATCGTCGAAAGCGCCGCGAAAACGCGAAAGAGCGACAACGCGATGAATTCACATCATCATGTAGCGGTTGGAGGGACTTGCATTTAAAACCAGAACAGCCCCAATCAAAGCAGGAGACAGACAAAACATGGAGAACCAATTCCGGCTCTTTCGTGTTTTCGTTGTTTCGCATTTTCGTGTCAAAGGCAGGCTTGAGGTCCGAGAGAGGCCAGTTCTCAGAAACGGCGACAAGTAATTTTCGCGGTATTGACGAAAGCACCGCGACAACGCGAAAGACCGAAAACACGATGAATGGTACTATGCCGGTGTAATGGACCCGAGTACCCGAAAGCCTCTCGCCCCGGTTGCCGCCGGCAGGTTCCCCGGCTGCCCATTCAGCAGTAAATAGCCGAGCAATGCAAAGGCGACTGCTTCCTTTGCATCCCCGTTGAAAAACACTTCATCGAAATGACGCAGAGCAGCTCGCCTGCCCCACCGTAAAGATAGATGCCGGCCCAATGCTTCCATGAGCAGCGGATGGTGACACCCTCCGCCCGAGACCAGAACCTCCGGTGTTCCCGGAACCCAGCGCGCAATGGCATCCGCCACGCTTCGCGCGGTCAGTTCGACCGCCGTGGCGACGCCGGATGGTCCCGGCACCCTTGTATACAGCATTTTCGCGTAGCCCTGCCCAAATCGCTCACGCCCTGTGCTCTTGGGCGGCGGCGCGGAGAAAAATGAATCGGCGAGCAATGTCTTGAGGATAGCTTCGTCCACCGACCCTCGTCGTGAAAGATAGGCATCACGATCGTAGGGCAGCGATGGATCAGCCTGGCGCGCCATGTCATCGATGACAGTCATGCCTGGCCCGGTATCGAATGCGAAGGCGCCCTCGAGCTGCCCCCGTCGTTCGACATACGTCAGGTTGGCCATTCCGCCAAGATTGATCAACACCCGGGGCGACTGGGGATCTCCGAACAGCAGTACGTCGGCCATCGGGACGAGTGGAGCACCCTGCCCTCCCGCTGCGACATCTCGCGCCCGAAAGCCGCTGACGACTCGCACACCGAAACGTTCGGCAAGGATCGCGGGCTCACCAAGCTGCCAGGTCACCCGCGGCGGCTCATGCCAGATCGTCTGCCCGGGGAAGGCGATGAATGAAAGCTGCGAAGGCGAAACGCCAGCGTCCGCCAGCACCATCTCCACGGCCTGGGCGGCCCATTCGGCAAGATGGATGTGAAGGAGTGCGAGATCCTGCGCCGTGGAGGCGGTGAGGGCGCCCAGGATCTCCTCGCGCTCTCCATCGGAATAGGGGCGGCAGACAAATGTGACCAGCTCGCAGGTGCCGGCCCCGGCTATGCGCACCAGAGCCGCATCAACCCCATCGATCGACGTTCCCGACATGAGCCCGACCGCCAGCGAAGCATTGGCACTCACGCGGTCACCGGTGGGTCACCGACGATCGGACGCAGCTTTCCGTCATTCGCGCGGAGGAGAGCATCAGCCTCCTCCTTCGAGACTCTTCGCCGGACCATGACAATCGCCGCCTTGACACTCCCGCCTGCTGCGTCGACAGCACTCCGCGCACCAGGGCGGTCAACACCGGTGGTCTCCATCACGATCCGCTCTCCACGATCTACCAGTTTGGCGCTCCACGCCTGCAGGTCCACCATGAGGTTGCCGTACACTTTGCCGATCCGGATCATCGCTCCTGTCGTGAGCATGTTGAGCACCATCTTGGTCGCGGTGCCCGCTTTCATCCTGGTGGACCCGGTCACCACCTCAGGCCCCGTCAACACGGTGATGCAGACATCGCAGGTGTCTCGAAGGAGAGCCAATGGTTCGCTGCAGCTCAGGAAAACCGTGGAGGCACCGAGCGCCTGCGCCCGCCCGAGCGCTGCCCGCACATAGGGGGTTGTGCCGCTCGCTGCGATTCCGACCACGACGTCGTGCCCATTGACTCGTCTCGTGTCCATCTCGGCGATACCGGCGTTCACATCGTCTTCGGCTCCTTCCGCCGGCTTGACCAGCGCTGGGAACCCGCCGGCGATGATACCAACCACCATTTCTGGTGGTGTCCTGAAAGTTGGAGGGCACTCGGAGGCATCGAGGACGCCCAGCCTGCCGCTGGTGCCGGCGCCGACATAGAGCAGCCGTCCTCCCTTGCGAAACCCTCCTTCAATCAGGTCGATCGCCCGTGCGATTTCACTGCGACAACGGGCCACCGCAGTCGGTATGGACGCATCCTCCGCCGAGATGAGATCGACGATGTCCAGCGCCGAGCGGGTATCAATGTCGCTGGTGGCCGGGTTGCGTTGTTCAGTCAGGCGCTGATCGAGAGCCATGGAATCGAGTTCTGAGTGGGTGGATTGGTAAAGTAGGTCGGCAAGTGGTGTGCTGCCTAAGCCCTATGGTTCTCACGAAACGCATAGCGGCTTTTCACCTGACAACGCAACCGTAAAGAAACCACGAAACAACACGGGAGAATTTGGCGATTCGAGATGCTCAACGCTCAGACAAATGGACGTTTTATCGTAGAGGGTCCGATCAAGGTTTCGTATTCTTGTCTTTCGGGCATACAATGCCGTTGGTGTTCCTGCCCCGGCTTGGGGCCCGGCGTGCGGCCACGAATTCCAGAACGATGCAACGAAAGGGAGTGGATGCTAAATTGAATCCGATCAACCTTCCCCGGCAACCTGTTTCCGAGGTCTGAATTGTACAACGTGCGTAGTGGTCCCGCGCTGGTGCTCGCCACCATACTCCTCGCCTTTCATAGTACGACCTCCGCCCAGTCTCCCCAGGGCATCGCTCCAACCTGGCAGCTCGCCGGCAAGGCGCGCGTGGCCGAGGCTCGCTCTGCCATGGTGGTCTCGGGCAGTCCGATCGCGAGTGAAGTCGGCCGCGATATTCTCCGCCAGGGCGGCAACGCGGTTGACGCGGCGGTGGCGGTCGGCATGACGCTCCAGGTCGTTCATCCCCAGGCGGGCAACATCGGCGGTGGCGGGTTCATGACTATGCGGTTCAAGGATGGAACCGTTCAGACGCTCGATTACCGGGAGATGGCCCCCGCGGCGGCTACCCGCGACATGTACCTCAACCTGCGGGGGAATCCGAGCGACCTGAGTGCCGTGGGTGCCCTCGCGGCCGGCGTGCCCGGTTCAGTCGCCGGCATGGCCGAAGCACATCGCAAGTACGGCAAGCTCCCCTGGGCGACCGTCATGGCCCCGGCCATTCGGTATGCCCGCGAGGGGTTCGTGGTGGACTCGGTTCGCAGTCGCTCCCTCGATGGATATTGGGATCGGCTCTATCTCTTCTCCGGGTCTCGAGAAACTTACCTCCCCAACGGCCGGGCCCCGGAGGTGGGGTCGACCTTCGTTCAGCCGGATCTTGCCCGAACGCTGGAAGCGATTCGAGACAGCGGCGCCGCGGGATTTTATCGAGGCAGAGTCGCCGATCTCATCGTGGCGGAGATGAAGCGGAGCGGCGGCATCATCACTCTCGCTGACCTGGCCGCGTACAAAGCTATCTGGCGGGAGCCGATCAAGCTCACGTACCGGGGCTACACGGTGTACTCGATGCCGCCCGCGTCCTCCGGAGGGGTGACCCTGGGAATGATCCTCAACATGATGGAGGGGTACGGCAAGCTTCCGCCGTTTGGCTCTCCCGAGCTCATACATCGTGAAGCGGAGGCAATGCGCCGGGCGTTCACCGACCGGAATGTTTACCTGGGCGACCCGGCATTCGTCCGCATGCCGCTCGAGCGTATGCTTTCCAAGGCATATGCCGACTCGCTTCGCAGGACGACGAGCCTCGAACGCGCCACGCCCACGCCGCAATTCGACCCCTCCCTGCGGGGCGGTAATTCCACGACGCACTACTCTGTCGTCGACGCCGACGGCAATGCCGTCAGCTGCACCACCACGCTCAACGACAGCTACGGAAGCGGTGTCACCGTGACCGGGGCGGGATTCCTGCTCAACGATGAAATGGATGACTTTGCATCCGCTCCGGGAAAGCCGAACGTATACGGGCTGGTGCAGGGCGAAGCAAATGCCATTGCCCCGGGCAAGCGAATGCTCTCGGCCATGACACCGAGCATCGTGCTGGACCCTGACGGCAAACTCTTCATGATCCTGGGCACTCCCGGGGGCCCGACCATCATTACCCAGGTCTACCATGTCATCTCGAATGTGATCGACCATGGAATGACGCTGGCCGACGCAGTGGCCGCGCCCCGCATGCATCACCAGGCGCTTCCTGACAGTATTCGACTGGAGCGAAACGGATTCACTCCCGAGACGATTGCCCGTCTGGAGGCTATGGGTCATGCCATCATTTACAATGGTAGCTGGGGAGATGTTGAAGCGATTATCAGGACAAAACATGGCTGGCAGGGGGTGAGTGATCCCCGGCTTGGCGGTGGTGGATCCGGATACTGAAGGCAGCAGCGAGGCACGAGTGAAAGCGGGCCGGGATACCAGAGGGTATCCCGGCCTGACTCTTCAAGGGGTTCATATGCCGGAAGATGAGGTACTTGAAACGACCCTCGATCTGACGCTCGATCGACCCAGCGTCTTTGACTTTTTCGCGGATGCCGGGAACCTCGAACGCATCACCCCTCCTGAGCTCGGCTTCAGTATCACAACGCCCGCCCCGGTCACGATGACACCTGGCAGCATCATCAATTACCGGCTCAAGCTCTACGGGATTCCATTTCGCTGGCGCACCGAGATAACCATCTGGGACCCACCTATCATTTTTGTAGACGAACAGCGTTCGGGACCGTACAAGTTGTGGGTGCACACGCACCGTTTCACCATTCTCCCTGGTGGAGGAACGAGAATTCACGACCGCGTGAGATACCAGCTCCCGTTTGGAACGCCGGGACGCCTGGCATTACCACTGGTCCGGAGGCAGCTCGCGAGAATTTTTCGCTTTCGGCAGCGTGCCGTGCGCGAATGTCTCGAGCGGCTATAAAAAAAACGCTGGGCCGGTGAATCGGCCCAGCGTCAGGAGATGTAAGCGAGATTAGAGTGTCAGGGGCTCGGTGAGCTTGAGTACAACCCGGGCGCCGGCAGGAACAACAACGTCACGGTCTGCGGTTTCCATGGCGACCCCGGTGCCAACCGCCGCACCGACGACACCACCAATGATCGCTCCGCTCTTGTTTCCGCTGATGACCCGGCCCGCGATAGCGCCGGCTGCAGCGCCCACACCAACTTTCGCCGCGTCACCGGTGGTGACACCACGACCCTGCAGCGTGTGCTCGACGGACTCGATGCTCGCGTTGAGCGTATAGCTTTTCCCGCCCACCTCGATGGTCGAAGGCATCAGGACAATCTTCCCATCCTGCGCGCTCTTGTTTTCAGCCGGCTGAATCTGCGAGATAGTCATCTTCACAGTCGAGCCTGCCGGAATGATCACCCGTCCGCGGCTATCACTCACATCGGAAGCAACAGTGGCGGTCAGGGTCTCGCCAGCCTTGTTGTTCCGGGATGTTATCTGGGACGTGGTGTTGGCCTGGATCATGGTACCAGCGGCCACGGAGCCGGCTGTGCTCGTTCCGGTCGAGCTGTTGGTGGCCGTGTTGCCGCTGGACGGCCGGGGAGTTGTCTGCCGAGGTGTCGTGGCCGGAGGCGTGGTTGTGGCCATCGGCGTTGTGGGTTGATCGTTGAGCATGGCAGAGCTGTCTGCCGGGGACATCTGAAGGTCGCGGCTCAAGCTGTCCGCAGCGGCCTGGTCAGTCCGATCGCGATTCGAGCAGGCGACTGCTGCCAGGATCCCCATAACTGCTAGCGACTTACGCAACATGTACAATCCTCCTTGAAAGAACTTGGGACGCAATCCAGGACCCGGGACTGGTCAAGCTGGAATCATACAGGCGGGCCCCCCGGGGACAAGGCCCAGGGTGATCAGGATCACACACTTCAGGTGCGGTCCTGCAGGCCGTGAACGCCTGATTCCTCCGCACAATGGGCGCAACAGTAGAATGTGCCATCATGCTCCACGCCATGACCAATAATCCGGCACTCGCAGTGAGCGCACCGCGGAGCAACGGCGTGAATGGCGCACTCAAAGGAGTCGAAAGTGTAGGATTCTCCATCTGACATGGTGATGGAGAACGCTTTATCATAATCGTTACCGCAGTGATAGCACTTGGGCATAAAGGCGCTCGGTTCAGGAATACATCCTCATCTCCCTGTAATGGTTGCTCCACGCGCGCCGGCGGGATGTGACCCTTGACACAGGGCCAGAAAAAAGCCGCCCCGGGGGGCGGCTCTATTGTACCTTCATGCTGCTCAGGGAATGTTGGAAACGACCAACTCCTCCCCAAGGGTGAACGAAATCGCGCCACCGACAGGGACGACGACATCGCGATCGGCGGATTCCACCGCCACACCGGTTCCTACGGCCGCTCCAACTACACCGCCGATTACTGTGCCACGTTTGCCACCCAGGATTCGCCCGGCAATTGCGCCAGCAGCGGCTCCAGCGCCCACCTTCGCAGCATCACCGGTTGTGACGCCCCGTCCCTTGAGCGAGTGTTCGATAGTCTGCACACTGCCGGTGATCGGGTAGTCCCGGCCTCCAACATTCACGCTGCTCAGTGAAAGCGCAATCGTGCCATCGGTGGCGCTTTTGTTTTCAGCTGGCGCCAGGGCAGTGATGCTGAATGTTGCGATCGATCCGGCGGGGATGATCACGCGCCCGTTCTGATCCCGGATGTCGGTTGAAATCGTGGCGGTCACCGTCTCGCCCGGTTTGTTGCGGCGGGATGAAAGCGAATCCCGGACCGATCCACTGATCGCCGTCCCGGCCGGCAGCGTCATCGGTGCCGGTGCTACGCTCGGACGAGTAGGTACCTCGGCAGGCGTGCTGGCCGGAGTCGTTTCGGCGACTGGCGTGGTCGGGCGGGAGGTCGACGGCTTGGGCTTTGTCTGAGTTTGTACCGGGGGTAATTCTGTCGTCTGCGGCGGCGCAACCCGGGCTTGCTCCTGCGGTGTCGCCGGGCGGTCGTTCAGGGTCGCGGATGATTCGGCTGGGGCAAGTTCCAGATCACGGCTGAGGCTGTCTGCCGTTGCCATGTCCGCGCGGTCCTTCCGGGCGCAACCAGCAACCAGGGCGAACGCAACCAGCGTCAAAGCTTCTTTTCGCATAACTCCTCGATGCAGGGGAATCCCTTGCCCCGGATGCACTCACCCGGTGACATTTCTATAATAATATGCGTCAGTTACGAACCATTCTTCCTTATGTCCGGACGTACATCTGGGTTTACGCACTCGGACTCTTTCTCACGCTCGCGTCCAACGGCCTGAGAATCCTCGGGCCGCAATTCCTGAGCCGAGGCATTGATGCACTCGAAAATAAAGCGCCCTTCATCGAGGTCCAGAAGGCTGTCGGGTTTCTGCTTCTGGTGGCCCTGATCGGGGGCTTTGGCCGCTACTGGATGCGCAAGCTTCTCAATAGCGTGAGCCGCAGGGTCGAGTATGACCTCCGGAATGACCTGTATGGACATCTTCAGCGGCTCCCGGCAGAGTTCTACGATCGATCCACCATTGGCGACCTCATGGCCCGCTCGACCAACGATCTGCTGAACGTCCGTATGGTCGCCGGGCCAGCGGTAATGTACCTGGTGGATACGATCACCCTTTCGCTGCTCGCCATTCCATTCATGCTGGCGATCAGTCCGCGACTCACCCTGATTTCGCTCCTGCCGCTTGTCGCGCTTCCGCCGGTCATGATTTTCTTCGGCCAGACGATTCACCGGCGGACCATGGCCATCCAGGCCCAGTTCAGCGCGCTCAGCGAATTTGTTCATGAGAATCTTTCCGGCGTCCGCATCGTGAGAGCCTACCGGCAGGAGCGTTCGGAGCTGGATCAATTCCACCGGCTCAATGAAGAGTATGTCGGCCGGAACATTTCGCTCGCGCGAGCCTACGGAGCATTTCAGCCCATCATGGGCCTCATGGGGGGGCTTGGCGGCCTGGCGGTGCTCTACTTTGGTGGCAGACTGGTCCTCGCGGGAACGGTCACCGCTGGTGAGTTCATCGCCTTCGGCGTCTATCTGATGACATTGATCTGGCCGATGATCGCACTTGGCTGGGTCGTGAACCTCGTCCAGCGGGGCGCGGCATCGATGGGCCGCATTAATGAGCTGATGGAGGAAGCGCCGGCCGTTGTCTCGCCCGCTGAATCGGTGCCCCTTCCGCCGCCTGATCGGGCAACTCGAGCACGGAGTGTCACTTTCGAGCATGTCTGGTTTCAGTTTCCAAATGCCCGGGACCGGGGCTGGGTGCTCGAGGATGTTTCTTTCCATGTGCCGGCGAGTCATTCGCTGGCGATTGTCGGGTCAACCGGGTCGGGGAAATCGACTCTCGTAGATCTTCTCGTTCGAACCTACGACCCGGACCGCGGCCGCATCCTCATAGACGGAATAGACGTCAGGACCTTGGACCTGACGGCACTTCGTCAGGAGATCGGCTTCGTGCCCCAGGAAACCTTTCTCTTCAGCGACACGCTCAAGGAGAACATCCTGTTCGGGGCGCCGGATGATGGCCGGCTGTCAAAAGCCCTGGAAACGGCTCAACTCATCGAGACGATGGGCGAACTCCCCAGCGGCCCCGAAACAATGCTCGGCGAGCGCGGGATCAATCTTTCCGGGGGGCAGAAGCAACGGACCGCCATCGCGCGAGCACTGGCGAAATCACCACCGGTGTTCGTGCTCGACGATGCACTGAGTGCCGTAGACGTCCAGACCGAGACCCGCATCCTTCGCGGGCTTCGCGATGCGCTGGCCGGCCGAACCAGCATCATCGTTTCCCATCGCCTGGCCGCCGTGCGAGATGCCGACTGGATTCTCGTGCTCGATCGGGGGCGGGTCGTTGAAGAAGGCACTCATCTCGAACTTATCGCCCGGAATGGCCGCTACTGGCAGCTCCTGAACCGGCAGCAACTGGAGCAGGAACTGGAAACCGAAAGCGTGGGGTCATAAATCCTGCGCGCCCTCTAGCCACCCTCCCTCACAGGCGGTACTTTCTCTGCCCGGAACTGCCTCCTTTCCACAACCACGGATCCATGCAGACACTGTCACTGGGTGACCGCCTCGCCCGGGAGCCTCAACTTGCTCCTCGTGAAGCGGTACGAATCGGGGTTGCACTGGCTCGGATTCTCGAGCAGGAGCATCGCAAAGGCGTCAGACCTTCATCCATTCAGCCCGACATTATCCTGCTTTCGGGGGATTCTGTTCAGATTGCTGACCACCCTGACGGGGGGACAGACCCGGCGACTCCCGGGACTGACAGACAGGTGTTCTACCTGAGCCCCGAGGAACTCGCGGGTCAATCGCCTGACGAGCGCACAGACGTGTACCGGCTGGGGGCCATAATGTATCACATGCTCGCGGGCAATCCGCCACCGGCGCCCTCCCCGGCCTCGCGCCTGCCCAATGCGCCGCGGCTTCGCCGAATCGACGCTGTACCCTCCATACACACCGTTCGTCATGACGTGACCAGGACGCTCGATGAGACGATCGGCCGGGCCATGGCCTACGATCCTCGCGACCGCTTTCCGCGAGCTGGCCAGCTGGCCGAAGTCCTGGAAGAATCCCTGGCTCAGCGCCTCGATCATCAGCCGCATTCGGATCGGCCATCACAGATGGCAATTGTTGACTCGTGGGAATTTCGTGAGGAGGAGCTTCGAGGACTACGAAGAAAGCAGAGAGGGAAAACCCAGCGCCGGGCGCTCGCCGTGCTGCTGGTGCTTACCGTTGTGCTCCTGGTGGTACTCCTCCGGCGCTAGGTGGCCTGGCAGGCTGCTGCAGCCTCTTAGAGCTGCGATCGAAGAAAATCCGGGGTGAGCTGCTGTAACCAGCTCGCCATGCGGGTAAAGCTACCGGTGAGCATCAATACGCCAACGAGGATCAACAGCACACCACTGATCCGCTGCACCCAGGGTAGATATTTTCGAAACCGCTGGAACCAGCCAAAGAAGCGATCAAGCGCAAGGGCCGCCAGCAGAAATGGAATCGCCAGTCCAGCCGAATACACGCTCAGCAGGATGATCCCCCTGGAAACATCGCCTTCGGTCGCGGCCAGTCCCAGGACTGAGCCGAGAATAGGCCCTATGCATGGAGTCCACCCCGCCCCGAACGCCATTCCCACCAGCATGGACCCGAGATACCCCACCGGCTTGTCTTCCAGGTGAATTCGTTTCTCCTGTTTGAGAAATCCAATGGAGAATACATCCAGGCAGACGAGTCCGAACAGGATAATGAGCACCCCGCCGATCCGCTGAATCCAGTCGCGGTGAAAGTTGAGCGCCCGACCCAGGGCAGTGGCGCTCGCGCCCAGGAGAATGAAAACCAGCGAGAATCCAAGGACAAAGAGGATGGCGTGAAGGAGAGCGAGATGCCGCCGGGCGTTGACCTCGCTGGCGGTCATCCCGGTCAGGAACCCTATATAGGAAGGAACCAGTGGCAACACACAGGGAGACAGAAAGCTCAGCAGCCCCGCGCCGAAGGCAACCAGCAAGCCGATCGATTGCCCCTCAGCCATGAGCGAACCAGTGAACGCTAGAATGTGAACGGTGGGTGATGAATGGAAAGCGGGTCAGTTCGTTCACCGGGCAAGCGGTCCGAGGTCCCGGCCCTGGCAGTCATGACAGACCCCAAAAATTTCCACCCGGTGACGCTGGTGCTGAAATCGGTGTTCGTCTGCCATAATTGGGAGCATCCTTTCCAGCTGTTCGTTGGAAAACTCCAGCACCTGGCCGCAGCGCAGGCATATCAGGTGCTCATGGCCGGCGGTTGTCTCCGCTTCTGGCTCGTAGCGCTTGAAGCCCTCTCCGAAGTCGTGGGACTTGACCAGGCCACTGGCAAGCAGCACCTCGAGCGAGCGGTAGATCGTGGCGAGGCCTACCCGCTCACCGCGCTCCTTGAGCCGACGCTGGACACCTTCGACTGAGAGGTGCTCGGGGGAGAGCAGAACGATCTCCGCGACGATTTCACGCTGCCGGGTCACTGGCTGCCGATGGTCGCGGAGATACTTCCGGAATCGCTCGAGCAGCGCAACGCCTTCATCCCTGCTGAGGCGGGCCATCACTCTCGGCTGGGAACCAGTCACCGGGTGGTACGGGCGTAGGAATTTCTTCGTCGGCCCGCTTCTCGACACCACGGATCAGCTCGTCGAGCGCGTCAACCGGCCCGCTACCCACCTCTTCGAGCACCGCGCTCCATTTGCCCCGCTCTTTCCCCTTGATGGTATGCACGTACCGCGCGGTGTAGATCCGCCGCCGGTCGCCTTCCACCCGCGAGACGATGGCGGTGCCCCATTCGCGGCTTTCCTGGCGAATTGACCGGAACACCCACACGCCATCTACCTCGGCGGGAGGGACTTCGGCAGCGACCGCTCGCGCGAGGCGATGCCAGCCCTCGCCAACGGCGATCTTCAGGTCGCTTTGCGTTCCCACTGTTCCGTATAGTGCCGAAGCACGTGCATGAAGTCCTGCGCATTGGTCACAACACCATAGGCCTGGTGAGTACCGCGATCCTTGAGCTTGTTGACCACGAATTCCGTCTGGTCAACACAGATGGTCATGAGTGGAGTGGGGATGCCATTGAACCGGGTGTGAAACGCGGGGAGCATATTGCCGACGGCGATTGCGTGCAGCGCCGAAGCCACGAGAATGGCCCCCGTAGCCTGGACGGTGAGCTCTCGCATCGCGTCCTGGGCCGCCAGGGAATCGGAATACACTCCCGGCAGCGGCCCATCGTCCCGGATGGATCCGGCAAGCACATAGGGGACCTTGTGGGTCACGAGCGCGTGCATGATGCCGCTCTTGATCAGCCCCGAGGTTACGGCTTTTTCAATTGACCCCGCAGCTCGCACCTTGTTGATCGCCCGCATGTGCAGGCCGTGCCCGCCTTCGGTTGGCTGCCCGGTATTGGTCATGCCCAGGGTCGTGCCGAAAATCGCCGCTTCGATGTCATGCACGGCCACTGCATTTCCCGCGAGCACCGCCTGAACGTAGCCGTTCTGAATGAACCACTCGAGATCGCTTCTCGCCCGGGAATGCACCAGCGCCGGTCCTGCCACCCAGACGAGGAACCCGCCCTGCCGCTTTTCTTCACCCAGTCGAGAGGCCAGCTCTTCATAGTTGACCGGCCGCTCCCGGCTCACCTCCGTCGACATGAAACGGAACTCGTTGGCGCTGTGCGCGCCGGCGAGAAAGCCCTCCGCATGGACAAAGATGCCCTCGCGTCCGTCTTCCGCTTCCCCCATGGCGATCATGTCACCGCGCTGAAGCCTCCGCGGCTCGATGGTCTCCAGCCCGTCCTTCCGCCGCACAACGACACAGTCCATGCGGGGCCGCGCTGGCGTCAACCAGCGCCCATCCACCAGGATGTAGGTTGGCAGATTGGAAGTTGAAAAAAAACCTTCGGGCAGGACGCCGTCGGCGGGGAGAGGCTCGAAACGAGCCTGGGGGGCTCCGGCAAAGGGAGCGGTGCTGAAGTCAGGCGCTCGATAGGTCTTGGATGTCATAGGCGGCGGAAAGCTACCCCCGCCCTTGAGTCGTTTCAAGTTTCCAGATGGGGCCGCGCCGGAGCGTGCTATCTTGGTCTCATGAGGTTCTCCGCATTCGCCCTTCTCATTCTTGTCGGCCGGGCGTCTCTGCTCAACGCACAGGAGCCTGCACGGCCCGATTCCACGCGGGATTCGGTCGTGGCCCTCCCGCCGATCGAGATCACGGTCACCCGGGGCACAGTTCCGGTCAACCAGGCGCCGCTTGCGATCAGTGTGATGGATCGGGCAACCCTGGGCCCGGCACGTCAGGATCTGACATTGCAGGATGTACTCTCTGGAATCCCCGGGCTCTACCTTTCGAATCGCTATAATTTTTCGCTCGACCAGCGGCTTTCCATCCGCGGATTCGGCAGTCGCTCCAGCTTCGGGCTTCGCGGGGTGAAAGTTCTTCTCGATGGTGTCCCTCAAACGCTGCCGGACGGCCAGGGACAGCTCACAAATGTCGACTTTGGCGACGTCGAGCGCGTCGAGGTCATTCGCGGATCAGCATCCTCGCTCTACGGGAATGCCTCAGGCGGCGTGATTACCCTGGAGACCCGGCCGCCCTCGGCTCTTCCGTTCACCCAATCCGTCCGTACCGAAGGAGGATCGTTCGGCCTGATTCGCTGGCAGACGAGCACCTCGACCCGATCGGGTCCTCTGGCAGGGTCGCTCTCACTCTCCCGCTATTCTCTCGACGGATTCCGGCAACACAGCGAGGCAGAATCGTTTCAGCTAAGGGCCAAAGCCCAGTACCTCCTTTCCGCGACTACGACGGCATCGGTGCAGTTCGCCCACGCATCCTCCCCGCGCGCCGACAACCCGGGAGCGCTGACGCAGGCTGAGCTCGATACCGATCCGGCAGCCGCGGCGCCCAACAATATTGCGCGCGTGGCGGGGAAGGCAGTGAACCAGCAGCAGGCCTCCCTCAGCCTTCGGCATTATACTGGAAACGATGATGCCGCAGAGCTGACGATTTTCGGCATCAGCCGGAACCTGGCCAATCCGCTCGCTACCAACACCTTCGTCCAGTTGGATCGTTTGGCGGGCGGCGCGCGCTTCTCCTCGTCGCACACGCTTTCACGCCTGCCGCTCCATCCTCGCTTCACGTTCGGGGCCGACCTTCAGCGCATGCGCGACGATCGCCTCAATACCCTGGCAAGCGCGGGCCGTTCGACCGACAGCATCCTGATAAATCAGCGGGAGACGGTGACCGAGGCTGGACCCTTTCTTCACCTCGTCCTTCGCCCGGCCAACCAGATCCTTATCTCGGCAGGAGTGCGTTACGATCGGGTGACATTCGACGTTCGCGACCGCTATCTGGGCGACAGCATAGATAACAGCGGCACGCGGGCCATGTCATCCTGGAGCGGGCACGCAGGAGTCTCATTTCCAGTCTCGAGTATGTTCACCCCGTACGCGAATATCTCAACCTCCTTTGAAACGCCGACAACAACCGAGTTAGCCAACCGCCCGGGGAGCAACGGCGGGTTTAACGACCAGCTCAATCCTCAGCGATCACTGAGTCACGAAATCGGAGCACGCGGACACGTGAGCGGAAAGCTCCACTACTCGGCCGCGGGGTTCGTGTCGAACATCGAAGACGCGCTCATCCAGTTCTCCGAGATTGGCGGCCGGGCATTCTTCAGCAATGCGGGCCGATTGCGAAACGCAGGCCTGGAGCTGGGTGTCAGCGTGGCGCCGAGTCAAGGATGGGAGCTTTCCGCTGAATACACGTTTGCCCATTACCGCTTCCGGGAATACCGCACTGTCTCGGGGGCAACCGTGGACACACTGGATAACAATCAGCTGGCAGGGGTACCCGCTCACTTCATTGAGATGGGCCTCAGAGTTTTTCCGGGCGCCAATTTGCGCCTGGAGCTTGACCAGCACGTCAGCTCGAGCCTCTTCGCTGACGACGCGAATACGATCCGAGTCAACAGCTGGGGTGCGGGAGTCACCGACGTACGAGCCTCATGGAAGACACATACGAGCGCGCTGACCCTGGTCCCGTTCTTCTCCATCAATAACCTCTTCGGCCGCCGCTACGTATCCTCGGTTACCGTGAACGGATTTGGCGGCCGCGTATTCGAGCCGGCACCCGGCCGAAACATTTACGGTGGCATGGAGGTGACCTGGTCGCACAAATAACCCGGCCAATTCGCCCCACCCCGCAGCCAGCTCACTACGAAGCGCACATGATCCGCAGCGAAACATCCAACCTTTTGCGGGAGTCGAGTGTCGAACGTGGTAACCTTCCCTGGGGATGCCCGCATGTCGCCGTTCGTAGGTCTTCTCCTCGCCCTTCAGACCCAGTCCATCGCTCCGGCCACACTCCCAACTGTTTCGACGAGCGTCAGGGCTGTTGCCGCCAGCGCCGCACCAGTGCTGGATGGTCTCGATTCTGATGCCGTCTGGAGCTCGGCTGAGCCGATCACAGGCTTTCTGGAAGCGCGCCCAACAGAAGGCGCCGATCCCAAGTACCGCACCGAAGCCCGGGTCGCGTACGATCCAGAAAATCTCTACATCTTTGTTCGAGCATACGATCCTCATCCGGACAGTATCGTCCGTCTCCTCTCCCGCCGGGATGACCAGACCTCGTCCGACCAGATTAACGTGCTGATCGACTCCTATCACGACCGCCGGACAGGATACGAGTTCGTGGTGAATCCGGCCGGCGTCAAGGTGGATTACACCATCTACAACGACGGTAACGAGGATGCGGCATGGGATGCCGTCTGGGACGTTGCGACGACGATTGATTCACTGGGATGGACCGCCGAGTTCCGGATTCCTTTTTCGCAACTCCGCTTCGCGGCGGCTGAGAACGTCACCTTCGGATTTTCGATCTGGCGCCAGGTCCAGCGGCACACCTCACAGGATACCTGGCCGCTCTACCATACATCGCAATCAGGATTCGTCTCCCAGTGGGGAGAGCTGACGGGTCTTTCGGGCCTCGCCAATCCGAAACGCGCCGAGATCACCCCGTATGTCCTGACCAGGAATGAGCCCCGATTCTCCTCAAGCAGTATCGATCGCCGGCAGCAACTCTCGGTTGGCGGCGACCTCAAGTATGCAGTGGCCTCAAACCTGACACTCAACGCAACGATCAATCCTGACTTCGGACAGGTCGAGGCGGATCCGGGACAGCTCAACCTCTCCGCCTTCGAAACATTCTTCAGCGAGCGCCGCCCCTTCTTCGTGGAGGGCGCCGGGCTGTTCAATTTCAGAGTGAACTGCTTTATCGTGGTGGATTGCAGCACGGGTGAAGAACTCTTCTACTCCCGTCGAATCGGGCGGTCTCCCGAGCTGGCCGGCATCTACGGCGATGCATCTTCCCCTACAGCAACCAAAATTCTCGGCGCGACGAAATTGACGGGGCGCCTTCCGGGAGGCCTCTCGGTTGGAGTCCTGGATGCGGTGACCGACCATATCGGAGGCGTGGGAAGTACGACCATCGAACCGGCCACGAACTATGCGGTGCTCCGCGCGAACCAGGACTATGCCGCCGGTAACGGAAGCGTCGGGTTGATGCTGACGGGAGTCAACCGGTCGATTGACCAGTGGACCGCTGACTTTATGCATCGCTCCGCCTACTCCGGCGGCGTCGATGCCCGCCGCCGGCTCGGCCGGTTCGAATTCTCCGGATCGCTCATGGGTAGTCGGGTGGCGGGAACGCCTGAAGCAATCGCCTTGACGCAGAGAGACCCGGTGCACTACTTCCAGCGGCCGGATGACAACGTCGATTTCGATTCTACCCGTACGTCCCTTTCAGGTTACGCGACGGAGCTTCGTTTTGCGAAGGTTGGCGGGACCCGGACGGTGTTCGAAACGGGGTATGCCCGGAGATCGACCGGATTCGAAATCAATGATATCGGCTTCCTCAATGAATCAGACATCCAGACCTGGACGACATGGGGTGCATTGCGATTCAACAAGCCCAATCATGTCTTCCAGCGGCTCAACTGGAACTTCAACTGGTGGCAGTACTGGACCCTCGAAGGTCTGCCCACCGACCGCGCGTTCAATTCGAACGTGCATACGCAATTCAACAATCGCTGGTGGCTGCACATGGGCGGCACAATCGCCGTCGGCCAGACCTTCTGCGATCGCAATTGCACCCGCGGTGGGCCGGCGCTCAAGATCGAGCCCTACATTGCTCCCTGGCTTGGCGTCCAGGGAGACAGCCGGCACGCGCTGGTGCCCTCGATGTTCATTAATTACTGGCGGGGTGACGGTGGACGAAGCCATAGCATCAGCCTGAGCCCGGAGGTTGATCTCAAGGTCTCATCCCGTTTCTCGAGTTCGCTCAGCTTTAACATCAGGAACAACCTGGACGACTCGCAATGGTTCGGCAATTTCACCGACTCTGCTGGCGTGACCCATTTTACCTTCGCGCACCTGGATCAGAAGACCCTCGGGGTTACCTGGCGATTCAACTATACCTTCACGCCGAGTGCATCACTCCAGGTGTACGCGAATCCGTTTGTCTCCAAGGGCACTTACACGGACATCCGTGAAGTGACCAATCCGCGCGCGAATTCGTATGTCGACCGGTTTGAGCCCTATGGTGATCCGGTTGTCGCCGGCAATCCGGGCGGGTTCAATTTCAAGCAGTTCCGTTCCAATGTTGTCTTCCGCTGGGAGTACCGTCCGGGATCGACGCTGTTCCTGGTCTGGAGCCAGGGCCGGCAGGCGTTCAACAACTTGGAAGGTGATCATTCATTCCGTGGTGACTTTACCGATCTCTTCGGGCAGCGTGCGGATGATGTTTTCCTGCTGAAGGTGTCGTACTGGCTGAATCGTTAACGGGGGGGGACAGCGGAGCAGCGGCCGATGGCGGGCCGTTGCTGTGACTCGAGGAAGTCACCACGGTCAGACATTTGTCTCAATCCACCGGAACGCACGATCGAGAACATCAAGAGCAAACTCGGCGTCGGCCCGCGTGATACACATGGGCGGCTTGATGCGGAGCACGTTCCCATTGAGCCCCCCCTTCCCGATCAGCACTCCCATCTCGCGGCATAGTTCCAGAATTTCAAGGGTTTCGGCGGAGGCAGGCTCCCTCGTATCCGGGTCTTTCACCAGCTCCACACCCAGCATGAGTCCCATCCCGCGTACATCTCCGATCAGCGGGTGAGCGGCTTTGAGCCGCTGCAGACCATGCATCATGATCTCGCCGATCACCCGGCTGTTCTCCTGCAGCTTCTCTTCCTCGATCACCTCGAGTACGGCCAGGCCGGCGGCCATGGAAACGGGATTGCCACCATAGGTATTGAAGTGAACACGCTGGGCGAGCGTGGCTGCGATTTCCCGGCGGGTTGTAACGGCCGCGAGAGGGATGCCGTTGCCGATTCCCTTTGCCATCGTCACGATATCGGGCACGACGTCGTAATTCTCAAACCCCCAGAAATGATTGCCGGTGCGACCAAAACCCGTCTGTACTTCGTCGGCAATGCAAAGTCCGCCATATTCACGCGCGACCTGGTACGCCTCACCGAGATAATTCTCGGCACCCAGCGTGGCCCCGCCGACGCCCTGGATGGGTTCCGAGATGAACGCGGCAATGTGGCCACTGGTGGAGTTCCGGATGACTTCGCGAATGTCGGCCGCACTCTGGCTGGCGACGGATTCACGCGTGCCGCTGAAGGGAGAACGATAGGAATCCGGGCAGAGCGCGTGATGAACGCCATCGTGACTCTGGGTGGGATATTTCCAGGTATGGTGGGCGGTGAGACCCATGGCCGTCGGTGAGCCGCCATGATAGGCGTTGCGCACCGCGATGACGTCACGATGGCCGGTGAACAGCCGGGCCATGGTGATGGCGAGATCATTGGCCTCACTGCCACTGTTCACGAAGTATGTGACATCCAGACCGGGAGGCATCTTGGCCGCAAGCCTCTTCGCGAGTTGAGGCAGATTGGGATGCAGATAGATTGTCGTGGCGTGCTGCAGCTTGCCAACCTGCTGCTGGATGCGCTGGACGACTTTCGGATGACAGTGCCCGCAGGAAACGGTCACGATGCCGGCAAAAAGGTCGAGATACCGACGGCCGGTCTCATCGAAGAGATACTGCATGCGCCCATCGACAATCATCAGCGGCTGCCGATAGAGCGTGAAGACGGCGGGATTCACATATTCGCGCCTGGTCGCCAGCACCTCAGCTCCGGAAGGTCCGGCGTAGACAGGCGGCGTGTAGTCAAAGGCCGGCATCGTGACGGGCTCGGACAGTGTGTTGGTCATCGAAGCACCAGGTTTGAGTACATCATGTCTTCAAGGCTGCACCCAAGGGGCTGCACGGCAAGCGGGAGGATAAGTCTGTCAGGCCATCCAGTTTGTGCCCGCCTCCCGATTCCACTTTGTTGTTGTCTTTCTGGATCGGGTCCAGAATTCAATGGATCCCTGGCCGGTAATATCGCCGACGCCGAACTTTGATTCCTTCCAGCCACCGAACGAGAACGGCTCACGAGGAACGGGGACACCTACATTCACGCCGACCATGCCGGCGCTCGCGCGCTCGCTGACGAGTCGTGCCAGGCCCCCACTTTCGGTAAACACTGACGCCGCGTTGCCGTAGGGCGATGCGTTTTCTACCGCGATCGCCTCATCGATATTGGCCGCGCGTACTATGGCCAGGACGGGGCCGAAGACCTCCTCTTTCGCGATGCGCATCCCGGGCGTCACATGATCAAGAATCGTCGGACCAACGTAAAATCCATTTTCCTTCCCGGGTACAATCGCTCCCCGCCCATCGAGCAACACCTTTGCCCCTGCCTGCTCCGCTTCCGTGATAGACCCCTCGATGCGCTCTTTTGCTTCGCGCGAAATGACGGGGCCCAGCGTTTCCCCGGGAATCAGTTTCGAAGCCTGCTCAACCAGGCGGGTGATGATATGATCACTCGAAGCCACCGCCACCATCACGGAGGCGGCCATGCAACGCTGCCCGGTGCATCCGGCCATTGAGGCCGCGATGTTGGTGGACGCCATGCCGGGTTCAGCGTCCGGGAGAAGGATGATGTGATTCTTGGCTCCGCCCAGTGCCAGCACACGCTTGAGCGACTGCGATCCACGCCGATAGACCAGCTTTGCCACCCGGGTGGAACCGACAAAAGTGATCGCGGCGATCCCCGGATGGTCGCAAATAGCTTCGACTGCCTCCTGAGCGCCCTGCACCACGTTGAAAACACCCGCGGGAAGGCCGGCCTCACGGAGCAGGTCGGCAATACGCATCGCCGAGAGAGGGACCAGCTCGGACGGCTTGAGTATCATCGTATTGCCCAGTGCGATGGCATTGGGGATCGTCCAATGCGGGACCATGCTGGGGAAGTTGAATGGCACAATCGACGCAACCACGCCGACGGGATGACGGTCCACGCGACACTCGACGCCTCGGCTCACCTCGAGAATCTGTCCTGTGGCGACCTGGGGAAGCGAACAGGCGAACTCTGTCGTCTCCATCGCCTTGAGAACCTCGGCTTCAGCCTCGCTTCGTACCTTGCCGTGCTCTTCGGTGATGAGATCTGATAACACATCGAGATTCTGCTCCAGCAGCGCACGGTAGCGGAAGAGAACCTGCACCCGTTCCTTGATCGGTGTTGCCGCCCAGCCGACCAGTGCTTTTGCGGCAGCCTGGACCGCCAGGTCAACATCCTCTCGAGTCGAAAGCGTGACATAAGTAAGCAGTGAACCATCAGCTGGATTAATAACTTCGATGGTGGGGCCGTGCCCGGCGGTGAGACGTCCCCCGATCGAGTTTCGAACGCCGGGATACCGAGGAGGAGCAGCGGTCAAAGTCATGTCGTTTCCAGGGAGAGGCCGTCGAGTGCAGCGACCGTATTCGAGGGGGTAGCGAGGTTTCTCATCCCAGGGCAGGGCTCACATGCTCCCGACAAACATGATGTGGGCCTTCGGTGTGCCAGCGTGCATGATCCACGGAGCATTCGAGCCTTCAACTGGTGCGGTCGGAAGGCCGGTCGATGCCCCCGTGGCATTGCGAATGTAGACGACATACAGCGAACGGCCGCCGGTCACAACACCGGTTTCAACATCGAAACTGTCGCGCGGCGCCGTAAGCGTATATAAGCCGGCGGGATGAGTTGGAAAGGGGAGTCTTCCTGAACGCACTTCCGCAAATCGGACGCTGTCTACCTGGTCGCCCTTCACCCCGCGCGCGCGAAGTGCGCGTCCGCGGGCCATGAACGGCTCCAGGGATCGGTGATAGCACGACACATGGAATCGCTCGCTCGCCGGGTCGCTTGCCAGGCAGACGAGCGCGCCGGTCCCGTGGCGGAGTTCCCGGGTCTTCCCATCAACGCCATAGCCGATCACGCTTGCGTCTCCGCGAAACTGTTCCGGGGCCGCGAGGACCGCGGACGCAATTTGTCGGGCAGCCGGAAGGATCGATGGTCCAGCAGCGGTGGAGTCCTGGGCCTGAAGCGGCTGGCTCAAGACGATGGTAAGTGTGAGTGCAGCTGCACAGAGAGGGTGACGCATAATCAACTCCGGGACGGGACTGAGGATCAGGATCGCGGTGGGCTTACAAAGGTACGCTGGCGACCGAATTCTCCAAAGGCGTGCATGGGCGCGACCATTGACAGGGCTAGGGATATTACGTACGATATATCGTAAGTAATTTCGTACGATATACCGGAGCATGAAAATGCATAAGCCACACGATGGATGGGACTTCAGTGATTTTTTCGCCGGGTTCACCGGCAAGGCCTGGGGTGGCCCATGGGGTCCCGGGCGGGGCAGACCCGGCGGGCGCCGCAACCAGATGTTTGAATCGGGAGAGGTGAAGTTCATCATCCTCCGACTGCTCAAGGAGAAGCCTCGCCACGGGTATGAGGTTATCAAGGCGCTGGAAGAGAAAATGGGTGGTTGCTATACACCCTCAGCAGGCACCGTCTACCCCACCCTTCAGCTGCTCGAGGACCAGGGCTACATCAAGGGCATGGATACCGACGGCAAGAAGGTCTACCACATCACGCCGGAAGGTGAGGCCTTCCTCGAGCAGAACCGTGATGTGCTGGAGGATATCATTGGACGGGTGCGAGACACCGTCAGGGATTTTGCCGGAGGTTCGATGGGCGAGCTGCACAGCGCATTCGGCAAGCTGGCGAAGGCGACGTTCGTGCGAGCCTGGCGCAAAGGCCCGGAAGATCCAGCGATCAAGCGTGTCTCGGAAATTCTAGCGAAGGCAGCGCAGGATATCGAGCAGGCCTGGGAGACAAAGTAGGTAACCCGGAGAGATTCCCATGACATGGCACTTCTGGATTTTGCCCGTGGCGTTTTTCTGGTTCTTCGGATTTCGAGGGATGGGGTGGCATTCCGGGAAGGCCCGAGCCAAGGTCAAACGAAAGTTCCGGGAGCGTGGCTGGACCAGCGAGGACGTCCCGGCCTCCGATCGGGACAGCGGCCAGGAGCTGGAGGACCAGCACAGCTATATCGAGTCCATTGAGCTCAGATTAGCCGAGCTGGAAAATCGGCTCGATTTTACGGAACGCCTGCTTGCGGGGCGAGCGGATTCGATGTCGCAACCACAGGAACCATCCGGATACTGAAATCATTGAGGCGTCCCCAGAAGGGGCCGCCTTTCTGGCTCAGGCAATTACCAGCCGTTTTTCCGCTCCCATTCTTCTACTATTTCGTCGCCGCCGTCCACCACGAAGTATCGGTCATAGGCGGCGGCGGTGGTGCAGGCGTGATTGGGGGCAACCCGAACCCTCGTTCCAACCCGAAGTTCATCGAATGGAAGCGGAGCGTCACCGGTCGCGACTCCGTGCTCCTGATAGGCCGCCTCGATTCTGCAGTTGCCGTAGCGCGGCTCCGCAGCGAGGTCCCATACCAGCCCGAAACCGGCATCGTGAGAAGTAGCAGCGGTGCTCCGATCCCGGGACAGGGCCAGAGCTCCGGCATCGAGGATTATTCGATTTGTTCCCGGTCGTCGCCCAATGACCGACGCCAGTACGGTGAGCGCAAGATCAGACCGGGTGCAGGAATGAATCTCCGCTTGAAAGAGATCATTGAACATGTAGACTCCCGCACGCACCTCGGTTACTCCATCCAGCTTTCGAGCATGGCATGCGGTCGGTGTCGAACCGACCGAGACTACTTCGCATGGAAGCCACGCAGCACGAAGTGCCCAGGCCGCGCGCACCGCGGCGCTCCGCTCGTGCTCCGCAATACGCACCATGTCCTCAGGGGTCCTGCCAGCATACGAATGACCAGCGTGGGTAAGCACGCCAGCGAGCCGTGAGCCCAGCGCCCGCCCGAGAACCCGCAGCGCCCCGCCATCGGGGGCAACGCCGCCGCGACATTCCCCAGAATCGATTTCGATCAAGGCACGCAATGGCGCGGGGTGCGCTGCAATCGCCGCGGCGGTATCGGGATCATCGGTCAGCAGGGTGAGCCTGGTGCCCGACGTGACCATCGCTGCCGCACGTTCGAGCTTCGCGGGTGTAATCCCGACCGCAAGCGTAATGTCCCGGAACCCGCACGCCGCGAAGTACTCCGCTTCAGCGAGCGTGGACACCGTGATACCGCCCGCTTCACCGGAGATCGCCCTGCGGGCGATCTCGGCAGACTTTGCGGTTTTCAGATGCGGGCGGAACGCGACTCCATGCCGGCGCATCCTGGCGCTCATGGAAGACAGGTTTCGATCGAGAATGCCGCGATCGAGCACCAGGCACGGAGTGGCGAGATCCTGAAGTCGCATCCGGGCTATTTACTCGGACGCCCGGCAGGTCGGGCGCGCCCGACCAGGATCGTGATATTGTCCGAACCGCCGCGTTCCATTGCAAGGTCCAGCAGATCGTGACAGACCCGTTCGGAGCCTTCCATGTTGGCGAGATGCTCGGCAATTTCCTCATCCGAAACGTGCTTGGTCAATCCATCGGTGCAGAGCAGCACGACGCACCCGCGAGGAATATCCAGGCGGCTCACCTCGGGTTTCGCCTCCTCCCCCCCAATCGCGCTCGCGAGGATATTGGAGTACGGGCTTCGCGCCGCACGGTCGGGGGGCATTGCGCCCACATCGATCAGGTACTGAGCGACGGTCTGGTCTCGAGTGACCTGCCGCAGTTTCCCTTCCCCGTAGTAATACAACCGGCTGTCCCCGACCTGGACGACATACATTCTGGGCCAGACCGCGATGGCCAGGGTCAGTGTGGTTGCCATCCGCTTCTCGCCGGCTCCGCGCTCACCGGACTCCGCGCGCACCGCGTTGTGCGCATCCAGTGCCGCCGATCGCAGGGCTTCCACGAATTCTTTGTCTTCCGAGGCGCTCGAGGCATGGAAACAGCGCATGGTCCTGGAGACATACCGGGTAATGCTCTCAGCGGCGAGCTGACTCGCCTCCCCTCCGGCAATGCTTCCGCCCACTCCGTCCGCCACCAGCATGATGGTGCCAAGCCGCTCGCCCCGGAGTGGGAGATTGTCGGGTCCCGGAAGACTCGTTGCATGCACCACCATCTGCTGATGCACAGTGCACAGGAGGAAGTGATCCTGGTTTTCACTGCGGACCTTCCCGGGGTGAGTCAACCCGTAAAGATCGAGCTCGTTATCCCGCGGCCGCTCACCCGTGACCGGGGCGGCAATGGTCAATATCCTGGCAGTTCCCACAGCACCTCCCTGGTCAGGCTCAGCGATTCAGCGAGGAGGAGATCCTCGAGTGGCACGTGAGCAAACTACCGAAAGTTCAGTTCAGGGAAAACCTCATCATCCCACAATCTGGCGAAAACGGTCCCATGCCACGTTGCCACCAGACACGACGACAGCGATGCGGCGGTGCCGCAGTTCGGTTCCCGCCTTGATTGTGGCAGCGATGCCCGCGGCCGCGGAAGGCTCGATGATCATGCGATGCTGAGTCACTGTCCAGCGCATCCCGTTCACCAGCTCCTGCTCGGAGGCGGCACGCATGTCGCTCACATGAGCCTTGATGTATGGCCAGCTCAAGGTCTCCGGTTCAATGTACCCCGCCAGGCCTTCTGCAATTGAGTCATCCAGCGTTACCGGTCCGGTCTCGCCGGCTCGAAACCAGGTATTGAATGTCGGGCTCCGCGCCGCTTCGACTCCCCAGACCTCGATGCCGGGCTTGATCGAGGTTGCGGCCATGCTGATGCCGCCGACCAGCCCGCCGCCACCCACAGGGACGATGATGAGATCGATGTCCGGATGGTCCTCGAGGATCTCGAGTCCGACAACGCCGTCGGAAGCGATGACATACGGGTCGCTATATGCCGAAACCCTTGTGAGGCCATCTTCGCGCGCCATGCGAACGGAATTGAAATGTGCTTCTTCAAACGATTCGGCAAAGTGCAGGATTGCGCTCTGCCGCTTGAGCATGGCCAGCTTATCCGGATCGGCCGAACGGGCGATATGAACGT
This sequence comes from Gemmatimonadota bacterium, assembly GCA_039932125.1. GTDB lineage: Bacteria > Gemmatimonadota > Gemmatimonadetes > Gemmatimonadales > GWC2-71-9 > DASYPP01. The sequence goes on along the minus strand of JBDTQP010000003.1, from coordinate 2,437 downwards.
GGACCGGGACACCCAGCCGCTGACCAGCATACGACAAGCCGATGCCGTGATTGCCCGCGGTAGCCGCCACAACACCTCGCGCCTTCTCGTCGTCGGTAAGCGCCTGGAGCCGGTTGAAGGGCCCTCTCGGTTTGAAGCTGCCGGTTACCTGCTGGTTCTCCAGTTTGAGAAAGACGCTGCCGCCGGTGAGACGGCTCAGCTCGGGCGATGGTTCAAGCGGGGTGTGCCGGAGAAATGACCGTGTTGCAGACCTGGCCAGGCGCACATCGTCAATAGTGATCATGAATGAAGCTAACCGAGGTGCGGCAGGTCAGGGTGAATGGATGCCATCCGGGGTTCGCCGAGGCGGTGCGCGACCGCCTACAGCAGTGAAACGGGATCTCTATCTATCACCACACGGGTCTCACCCGCACTCGTGATGCGCCCCGACGCATACCTCACCACCTTACCGATTTCCTCCGCCGCTCCCTTAAGAACCAGGTGCCAGCGCCAACGTTGCTTGATCCGGGCGAGCGGACACGGTGCGGGGCCCAGCACCACCACGGGCAGCGTAAAACGATCGATCAGTTCCGCCAGCCAATCGGCGACGCGAACGGCCTCGGCGGTCACCGTCACCTCATTTTCGCCCGAGACAATCACATTCGCGAGAGCAACGACCGGCGGATACGCCGGTGATTCGCGGTTCGCCATCTCTTCCAGGAGGAACGCTTCCGGATCGTGCAGAGCAGCACACTGCAGCGCATGGTGCCCCGGGTTCCTGGTCTGGACCAGGACCCTTCCACCTCGGGTTCCCCGACCCGCCCGGCCGGCCACCTGGGCCAGTAGCTGAAAGGTCCTCTCCGCCGAGCGAAAATCGGGAAGATGCAAACCGGTATCCGCGTCCACTACGCCGACCAGTGTGACATTGGGGAAATCCAGTCCCTTGGCGATCATCTGGGTTCCGAGGAGAATGTCGACTTCGCCCCGCTCAAACGCGCCCAGAATCCGGTGATGAGACCATTTCGTGCTGGTCGTATCCAGGTCCATGCGCGCGATGCGAGCCTCGGGGTAGCGCGCGGCCAGCATACGCTCGAGTTGCTGAGTTCCCACTCCCCGCATCTGCTGAATGAGACCGCCGCACCCTTCACACGCCACTGGAATCGATTCCTGGTGGCCGCAATAATGGCAGCGCAGCGCGTGCGGCGTGTGGTGGATCGTCAGAGAGATGCTGCAATACGGACACTGTCTTACTTCACCGCAATCCGGGCATTGAAGGAACGTCGCAAAACCTCTCCGGTTGAGCAGCAGAAGCGCCTGTTCTCGACGCGCCATCGTCTCGCTCAGCGCGGTATCGAGCGCGAGCGACCAGGGAACGGCTCCGGTGTCATCCGCCTTCGCCGCCTGGCGCATATCCACGATCTCGACCTTCGGCAGCGGCAGCTCGCCGACACGGCTTGGCAGCCGGATCAGTGTCACTCCTTTCCCGGCTCGCGTCATCGTCTCGGGAGACGGTGTTGCGCTGCCCAGCAGCAGCCGGGCACCCGCCAGACGGGCGCGCACCGCCGCGACTTCGCGCGCATGATACCTCGGCGATTCGCCGTTCTTGTAGCTCGCCTCGTGTTCTTCATCGATCACAATGAGGCCAAGGTCCGCAACGGGCGCGAAGACGGCACTCCTGGCCCCCACTGCGACCCGGCGCTCGCCCCGCCGCAGGAGACGCCACGCATCCGCGCGCTCGCCGTCGGACAGCGCGCTATGCAGAACAGCCACCTGGTCGCCGAACACGCCGCGAACGCGCGCGACCGTCTGAGGAGTCAGCCCGATCTCCGGAACGAGCAGAATGGCTCCGCGCCCCTGGGCAAGCGCGGCGCGAATCGCCTCCAGATAGACAAACGTCTTCCCACTTCCGGTGACCCCGAACAGGAGTGCTGCCTCTCCCGGTTCGAGCGCCTTGATGGATTCCAGCGCCGCCACCTGGTCTCGGGTCGGTTCGGAAGGCGGGAGACTCACCGGTTCGTCCGCAAACGGATCGCGAACCCGTTCGGAGCGCTCGAATGAGACAAGTCCCCGATTCTCGAGAGCTGAAAGAACCGCGTCGCTGAAACCGAGCTGCTGCTTGAGGTGACTGGCGGATGCGGTTCCGCCAAGCTCTTCGAGGACTTCGTACAACCGGCGCTGACGAGGTGAGCGCTTGAAGAGAGATTCCCGTTCAACCAGGGTCAGGGCATTTCCGGCGAGCGATACCACCCGTTCGGTGGCGACATCACCCCGTACCTCTGGTGGCTCCACCCGGAGCGTGATGGCACCGACCCGCGCCAGACGGTTCAGCGTATCCCACACGGGCTTCCTGAAGGCTTTTGCGATGGAGGAAACGGGGGACTCGCCACCTTTTTTCCCGATCCAGGCGAGCACATCTGCCGCCGTCCCGCCAGACACCCCATCGGCATTCTCCACCACC
>JBDTQP010000002.1:0-35416 GCA_039932125.1 Gemmatimonadota bacterium | reverse complement strand
CATGCCAGCCCACCCGACCGCGCCAATGATGAGAAAGACCACAGGCAGGGAGGGCTGCACCGCGGCAGCCACAGCAATGAGCAGGAGCAGCGTGGGGAATGCAAGCGTGACATCGGCCAGGCGCATGATGACCGCATCGACCCACCGGCCATAGTAGCCGGAGAGCAAACCCAGGGTCACCCCTAGCGAGACCGCCACAAATTGCGATATCAGCCCCACCGCCAGCGAGATGCGTGCACCATATAGCACGCGGCTCAACACGTCCCGTCCCTGGGTATCCGTTCCCAGGAGAAAACGAGTGCCCGGCGGCTTGAGATATGCGTCCTTCAAATTGCCGATTAGCGGATCATGCGGGCTGATCAGCGGGGCGAAAAGGGCGGCGAGAACAACCAGCGTCACCAGCACTGCACCAAGTTGAAAGAGCCGGTTGCCCCGGAATACTCCAGACGGAGCGCGGCTGGATGACGCGTTCACCGTCTGATCATCTGCGACAAGAGGTTGCTCGGCCAGCATTTTCATGGCGAGTAGATCGGGTGCCTTGAGCAAAAGAGGAATCAGCTGGTGGGTAGGTTACTCATGGAGTTGGACTGAGAGCAAGCGCGATGATTGAACATCCATTTACCCTGGTCCTGAGCGGCGGCGGCATGAAAGGGCTGGCGCACATCGGCGTGCTCCGCGCCCTCCAGGAGCGCGCGCTGGTTCCTTCCCTCGTGGTCGGGACCAGCATGGGGTCGCTGGTCGGTGCAACCTGGGCCACCGGGATGACTCCCCAGGCGATGACCGACCGGGCGCGGGCTATTCGCAAGCGAGACGTTTTTCAGATCGCGCACGCTGATATGGCCCTCCGCCGCATGAGGGCGCCGGCGATTTATCGCAAGGAACCCCTGGACAGCCTGCTCAACAGTCTGATTGGCGACATCACTTTCAACGACCTTCGGCACGAACTTCTGATCAATACCGTCGACATCAACAGCGGGTCACAGGTGCTCTGGGGACAGCCGGGATTTCGTGACGTCAAGGTTCGAGATGCGGTCTTCGCGTCCTGCGCCCTTCCGGGGATCCTGCCGCCGAGGGAAGTGGGCGGCCGGTTCTGCGTCGATGGAGCGGTGGTGGACACGCTTCCGGTGATCGCCGCCGCGACCGCCGCGCAGCAACTCATCATCGCCGTGGATGTTGGTGGTTCCCGGGTGGTACGCAGCGGCATCGAAAACAGCGGGTTTGCCGGGACCTACATGCGCGGGCTTGAGATCGTGATGCAATCGCTGACCTCCCGAAGTCTCGCGACATGGAGTGAGCCACCCCTGATCCTGATACGCCCCGAAGTGGACACGATCCCGATGTTCGCGTTCGATGAAACCGAGCAGCTTCTCGCCGAGGGATACCGTGCCGCAACCGCGGTCCTGGATCAACTCGCATCGAGCGGTGCACTCTCCCGGGGAGTACATCCACGAACCCCGATGCAGATCGCCGTGGATCAACGGCTTTGCATTGGTTGTGGCATTTGCGTAGCCATGGCGCCCAAGGTGTTCAGCCTGAATTCCGCCGGGAAAGCCCAGGTGTCCATGCCGCGCCAGACATGGTCTCCGGTTGATGGGGAGTATGTGCTCAATTGCCCCACCTACGCGATCAGCGCGACCCGGGTCGAGCGTCCGTCCGGGAAAACTCGTCGGCGATCCGGATCATTTCCGTCGTCACCCGATCCCAGTTGAAGTGAGTCTCCACGGCCCGCCGGCCCGCCTCTCCCAGACGGCGGGCCAGTTCATTGTCGGCCAGGATCCGGTGGACCGCCTCGCCAACCTCCCGTGGATCTGTCGGATCGACCAGCAGTCCGGTCTCTCCTTCTCGGACCGCATCGGGAATTCCACCACTTCTGCCGCCGACAACGGGCACGCCGCACGCCGAGGCCTCCACCAGGGAAATGCCAAATCCCTCCACCATCGATTCCGCCTGTCGAGAGACACCGAGATACACATCGGCGACGTTGTACATGGCGGGAAGATCGTCATCGGTCACATCGGTGAGGAATCGTACGCGTTCCTGGACCTTCAGGGTGGCCGCCAGCTTCTCGAGCTCGGCCTGCCGCTTCCCTGCCCCGACGACGGCATATCGGAGATCCGGGTGTTCTGACTTGAGCTCCGCCAGCACTCGGAGCCCGACATCGATGCCCTTATGCGCCGTAAGCCGCGCCACGGTGAGCATCCATCTCTCCCCGACAAGTCCATATCGCTTACGCACCGAGGTGGTATCGATGCCGGGCCGGAAATGAACCGGATCGGTTCCCAGTGGAACTACCCGGATGCTCTCCGGATCGACCTGCGCACCAATCTCCTGGCACACTGTGAGGCAAAGCTCGCGGGTGTATCGGCTGTTCGCGACAATCACCGACGCGGGCTGAATGAGCGTACGGGCGACTTTTCGTTTGAACGATGACTGGTGGGCCTGGTGCTGCAGCAGAAGAAGATCGGTTCCATGAACGATGATCCCGTAAGGCACGCCAGTGCGGTCCCGCGCCCAGTTTGCCGGGTAGGCCGCCGGCTTGATGTTTCCGCACCAGATAAATCCAGGTTTGAGCGTGCGACAGAGCGTGGACACCCGCCGGGACCAGAGGAGCAGCCCCTGGATGGTTCGCAGGCGGCGCGCCGGCACAGAGACCCGGTCGATGCGGTTGGGCAGTTCCGTGTCGAGAGCATCGCTGCCTTCGGATTGACCAGTCGACACGACAAGCGTCTCTGGCGGATAATGCCGCGCCAGCTCGCCCATCCACCGCGCGAGTCCTCCGCCGATGGGTGGAAAGTCGTACGCCAGCAAAAGGTGGGGAAACATCAATCGAATTCTAGCGCATCAGCTAAATGAGGGCATCTGGCCTGTGGCACAGTGAACGCCAGCAACTCGAAGAGGTCTCCACCATCACGTCAACTCCATAGTGCTCCAGGAGCCTCAGTAGAGATCCCATGTGCTTCGTGAATTTCACCGATCCTCCGTGACTTCGGTGCTAACGCTGTTGCTCTGACTCGATAGGATGCTGGAGCAGGATCTCAGAAGCGGAAGGATGAGAGAACACCCGCCAGCCGGACATAAGCCTGCTCGACCCGCTCTACCGATATTGCTGACATGGGCGAACCGCGGGGCGACGCGACGACCTCATGCTGCGAACTCAAGGGTTGGAAGCGATCGAATGCGGGAAACTCCTGGATATACAAGGCTACGAGAGGGCGATCAAACGCGGCGGCGATGTGGACAATGGAGGTGTCGACCGTCAGCACCATGTTGACCCGCCGAATCAACGCCGCGAGCGAGAGTAGCCCACTGCGAGGAACCTGTCGAATAGAAACGCCGAGGGCTCGAGCATCAGTGGCCAGGCTGGCGGCCTGGGAGGCATCTTCGGGTGCCGAACTCAAGAGAAATGTGGTGGGCCGGTACCTCGCGAGTCGGGGAAGGAGCTCAAGCCAGCACGCTATCGGCCATACCCTTGAACCACTACCGGCGGAGATATTCAGAAACGTGGTCCATTCCCCGGTACCTGTTAGCTGAAGACGAGCCCACTCCTCGGCCGCTGGTGTAAGCCCCAGGCTCACCCGGGGCTTGGCGGGCTCGGGAAGACCAAGGAGTCTCAGCGGCATTAGCGCCTGGTGTACGAAATGGGAGCCCGAGGGTGTGATGCTGGAAAGGCTGAGTGAAAACGGCCAGCCCCCTCCCTCCGAAAAACCGACCTTGCTCCTGGCGCGAGCGAGTATGGCCATGCGTCGGCTGCTCCGGCTGAAGTGCGTTTTAGGATCGATCCAGGCATCGAATGGCCGCGACCAAAGCCGTGCAATGAGACCGGCCATGTGCCCAGGCGAGCGATCGAAGACCAGTGTTTCATCAATGGCAGGGTGGGCGGCAGCCAGCTCTGCCGCTCGAGGACCCGCAATCACAGTCAGGACCGAAGCAGGAGCGGCTTCCTTTATTGCGTTGAAAAGCGCGGTCGTGAGAATAAAGTCCCCGGCTCGACCCGGCTGGAAGACGGCAAATCTCGGCCCCCGAGTGTCCATCAGAGTCGGCATCAGTCCCGCTCCAGATCCTGGAGGACCTGCTCACAGTTGTCGACCATTTTTTCCAGCGAGAAAAGGTTCCAGCTCCGCTCGCGTGCCATGACACCGAGCCGTTCGCGCGCTGATCTGTCAGCGAGGAGCGAGGTAACCTGCCCGGCAAATCCGGCGAGGTCGTCCGGCTCGACAAGGACGCCGGCATCATGGATAACCTCGGGCAGGGCTCCGCCGGCCGCGGCAACGACGCAACGTCCACACGCCATGGCTTCACTGACACTGAGCCCGAACGTCTCGACGGCGCAGGTGTGCACGACGATATCCGCTGCGTTATACGCGGCTCGCAACTCGGCGGGTGGAAGGAAACCGAGGAAACGGGCGTCAATTCGAAGCTCCCGCGCTTCGGCGCGCAGCTCTGATTCCAGCCGCCCCTCGCCGCAGATCAGCAGAGGCACATTGCCTTTCATCATGGCGACACTGCGGAACAGCTCGGAATAGCGTTTTTCCGGAAAGAGGGCTCCGACAGAAAGGAGCAGAGGGCCTTCCACGAGATCGAGCGATGCCCGGAATTTTTCACCGGCGAGCTGATCCGGATAAAAGATTCTGGTGTCTACCCCGCCGGCGACAACCTGATGTGGCCGAGTGCTCATGAAGGGCGCGGCGTCCAGGACCTGCCGCGCTCCGATCTCCGAACGGAACAGGGTCATAGCCACCCTGCGATACGCCAGCCGGGTGATGATATCGGATGGGGGACGCGGCCGGCTCACATTGTATCGATAGATGAGCCGGACCCCGAGGCCGGGAGAGGCAAGTCCGGCCAGGCGAAGGTCGCGCGGCCGGTCGGCAATGATAAAGCGGATATCCGATCGGCGAATGGCGCGACGAAGCGCTCGCACCTCCTTCCATCCGGTATTTCTGGCTGGAAGGACTGACACAGAGCTCCCTCGCTGCCGGAGAATTTCCGCGTTCGAGTCCTCCCCCACCATCAATTCCGCATAGTGTCCGCGGGTGTTCAGTCCATCAGCGATGTTGGCGAGACTCACGGTCGACCCCCGCCAGGTTCGTGCTGAGGTGAGCAGGGCGACCCGGAGAGGAGAAGATGAGTCCGGTAAGCTCACCGGTGCGTCGCAGCCTGGAGCGGTTTCGACTCCTTCTCTCGCTCGAGTGCCCAGAGGTGCGCGTACTTGAGAAAGGTGCCGTATGCGCCGAGCATCGAGGTGGCGAGACCAAATCGCCCATCTACGATGTTTCGCTGCAGCACCCATGCGCGGAGAAACCGCCCACCCGGCCGGACCGAGAGGTCAAGGATGGAGGCCCGTTCGCCCCGCTCGTAGAGATCGAGCGCGCCCCAGCGGGCGTAGCGCTCCATTTTTTCAAGCTGGTGGCTCAGATTGCGATAGGGCGAGTGCAGCAGCGTCCCGATGAGCTGTCCCACATCGTCCACCTTTTCGAGGCCCTCGTGGACCCGGCGCTCGATGTAGCGGAGGTCCCGGGTGAATAGCCGCGTCACCCAGTCCCTCCCCCAGTGGCCCCGCTTGAGCTCGCGTCCGAGATAGTAGTTCCGCCGGCGAACGCGAAATGCCTTATGGGCCGGCCGGGCGAGCACCCGGGCCAGCTCATTCTGGAGTTCATCGGAAATTCGCTCGTCGGCGTCGAGGGTGAAGATCCACTCGTTCGCGGCGGCAGCAATGGCGGCATTCCGCTGTGCGGCGATGGTTCCGCCGGTCGATTCGATCACCAGCGCTCCGTTGCCGGCCGCCAGCGGAACGGTCTCATCGGTTGAGCCGCCATCGGACACGATGACCTCTCCGGCCCAGTCGAGTTTCTTCACCAGCTCGCCAATCTGGTCCGCTTCGTTGAGCGTAGGAATGACGATCGTCAACGGAAGCTTGCCGTGAATCACGCCGGCACCTGGTCGGTCGAGTGTGAGTCCAGCAGGACATTCGCAAAGGCGGCGGCGCTGAGCAGCGCGAAGGCAAACATATGAAGAAGGTGACGCCCAAAAGCAGTTCGTATGACGAAGAGCGTACCCCGTTCCGGGTGACCGGTGGAAACGTGCACGAAGTAGATGCCCACGATAGCCAGCCAGCCCGCTATGCCGAGCCATCCCCAGAGCCGCCCGGGAGGCAGCAGGCGGTCGCGACGCCGGCGAACCCAGACCGCCACGATGATCCACGCGGGCACGAACATGCAGTAGCCATAGTGTGACAGGACCTGTCCCTGCATGCCATAGAGCATGGTGAGATAGGATTTCGGCGTAACTTTCATCCAGTCAGGCGCGACGGTGTCCGATGCTGCCGAATGGCTCTGTGAGACCGAACCCGGGGCAACAAGGGGCAGAGCAGGAGTCGGCATCGCGAGCGCGGCGGAAACAGGGGCGTACACATCGGGGACGTACAGGTCCCGCGGCCGCATGGTCCAGATCCCGAGACCAATTACCGCGCCGAGCGCCGCACCGTAGAGCTGGGGGTTGAGCCGGCGCGGGGCAAACCAGAGGATCACCGCCGATCCCACGAAGATAAGTGCGCCGCCGTCGCGCTTGATCAACGCCGCGGACATTGCCGCCACCGCCGCAATGACAATGGCCAGCCATCGCGAGCGAACCTGCGGCTCCCCGGTCGACATCACGAGCGCAACCGTGATCGCGATCATGGTCGAGACGTCGGCGTAGTTGCTGACGGAACCCTGGTATACCCGCACGGTCATGAAGAACCAGAGAATTGCCCATGGCGCGACTCGCGGCACGCTCTGCCGCAACAGGCGATACATCACCAGGCCGAAAGCGCCAAGCATGAGAAGCGGCAGCAGCCGCCCTTCCATGGTGAGGTTGGTGTGCCCCAGCCAGAGTATGAGAGAATGCAGCGGCGGTCGTCCTGGATCCAGGCAATCAAAGATGCCGCTCAAATCCCCGCGATGCTCAAACGCCACCACGCGGCACGCCCAGATATCCTTGGTGTCGGTCCAGTGGTACGGAAAAAACAGATGGGGGACCTGAAGGAGCCAGAAGAACACGGCTCCGGCCAGGGCCGGATGGCGCAACGATGGTGGAGTTTCGGCTGGCGGGGGAGCCTGGGAAGATTCATCCTTCACCCTGACGCGGAGCACGGGGCCCAGCAGAAAAATCAGCCCCAGCAGCATCCAGGTGATCCCGTGTTCGAAATAACCTGAGACGAACACCCACCCCATCTGGCCCAATGCGAGAACCCAGGCGATCGCCAGAAATCGAAGGGCCCACCCGCTGGCAGAAGGCTCGCGACGGGGCAACCACCACCACGCGCAAACGGCGATCGCCGCCGACAGTCCGATCTCTTCGAAGAACCCGGCCGAGAGGGCGAATGGCGTGGGTCCGACCCGCAACGCTTCCTGGAACATCACGTCGATACGCCAGATCGCCGTGCCCGCCTGTATTGCCGTGAGCAGCCCCAGCACGATGAGAGGCGCGCGGGCGCGATTCAAGTGGCGGGCTTTCGGGCAACCAGCATGAGGGTTCGACCAAGGAGCAGCGCGCTCGACAGCATATGATCGGCGATCTCCCGGTTGGCGATTTTCTGATCGGGATCGGGCTCCCGCCGCAGCGCCAGCCGGGTCTCCAGCCAGATCTTGGGCCAGGCCCAGAGATGCACGTAGGCATGGCGCCGGCGGCGGTCAGTCATAGCCGCTGCGAGACTCAAGCCGGCCGCGCGAAGAATGTAGCGGAGCTCATAATAGGTGAGCAGGTGAATGTGGTCATGCACCGGGGCCCGGCGAAACTCGTTCATCGGCCGCGGCGCCAGCGGAAAAAATCCGGTCCAGAAATACTGCCACCGGGAGGCGAGACTCAGAATGTTCGGCGTCGTGATGAGCAGCTGCCCACCGGGCCTCAGCACCCGCGCGCACTCCCGGGCAAAAGTGAACTGGTCTTCCAGGTGCTCTATGGTTTCGAGACAGGTCATTGCATCAAAACTGCCACTGGCATACGGCAGTCCGGCCGAGATGTCAGCCGTTTTGAATTCGATCTCCGGTACTCTGAACTGGTCCGGGTAGAGATCGCAGGCCGCCACCGAAAAACCCAGCTGGCTGGCACGAAGGGCAAAGGCGCCGCTTCCCGCTCCCACTTCCAGCAGGCGGCCCTTCGGCCAGCCGGCGATAATCGCGAGGGCGCGTTCGTGGGTTTTCGGACAGGCGATGATCCGAAGCGGCTGATCCCGGCCGGCCGGGTCAGACGAGCTTGTAATTGCGGAACTCAAAGATGCGCGCGCCGGTCAGTCGCTCGATCACATCAGATAGGTAGAATCGCAAGTGTTCGGTCTGGAATTTTGGCGGCTCAACTCGGCGCTCAGGGTCATGGATTCGCGCGGCTACCCATTCGCGGGCGGACGCGGGATGGGTTCCCGTAAACGGCGTGAGACCAGGAAACCAGGGCAACAACGGCCGCCGGGCTTCGCTCTCCCGCGACCAGGGATACAACGTCTTGTTGACTTCCCGCTTGGCCCGAAGCGCCTGCGCCGGGCGAGCCCAGCCATAATGAAACATCTCGGCATCGGTCAATCGAGCGCGGATCTTTCGATGCGCAGGACCCACGCGGAAACCCTGGGCTCCCTGGTAGGGACGTATATCGAGCGCCGGGTCCAGCCGCACTGCACGCACCTCGCGGCGATACCAGCGACGGTTGACCGCGATGGTGTTCAAGTCGCCGTAGAAATGCAGGTACCTGACGAGAAGTCCCTCCACCCGCGCATCAGCGTCATGACGCTGGATCGCCTCCGCCAGCCGCTCGGCGCCGCGTTCGTGGAGAACCTCATCGGCCTGTATGTAAATCCCCCAGGGATTCCGGCACGCGCGCATGGCGCGGAGCGTCTCGTCTCCCAGCACCTTGTTCTTGATGGTCATATCCCAGTCCGTTTCGATAATGCGGATCCTGGGATCCGCGATCGAACGGACCAGCGCCAGCGTATCGTCTTCCGATTTCCCAACGTTCACAATTACTTCGTCGCAAACAGGCAGAATGGAACGAATGCTCGCCTCCAGCGGGAAGTCGAGTTTGATCGCATTGCGAACGATGGTGAAGCCGGAAATCAGCGGCAAATGCGTTCCTCTGGCACGGGCATTCCTCCAGTGAAAGCTCCCAGCGAAGCTGTATCGCGTATTGCTGCGGCACAAGTGCGAACGGTGGCCGGCAACGGTGGAGGAATCTTAGCGATCACGTTGCCATACGCCATATGCTGACGCAGCAGCACAGCGATTGGCGAATAGTGACCTGCCACCGCGGTCCAGATGACCGGGGAGGCGTGCTTTCAGCATTCGGGCCGTGGAGGTACATTCCCGCGCCGATGCGCGTCGCTCTCTACTTTCATGACAAACTCCCCGTAAAGGGGTACGGTGGCACCCAGCGTGTGGTGGTCTGGCTCGCGCGGGGGCTGGCACAGCTGGGCCACGAAGTCACCCTCATTGCGGGACAGGGTTCCCGGGTGGCGGAGGCGAGGCTGGTCCCGGTTGATCTCAAGGCCCGGAATCCCGCTTTCGACATCTCTCCGTTCATCCCTCCCGGCATCGATATCGTCCATTCCTTCGCGCCGATCAAGACCCGGCCGCCGGTGCCCTATGTGTGGACCCAGGAAGGGAATTTCCGCCCCGGTAAAATAGCGCCGCCCGATACGATTTTCGTGAGTGGCAACCATGCCGAGCGGAACGGGCGAACCTCCTTTGTCTACAACGGTATTGATCCGGCTGAATATCGGTTTGAGCCGGTCAAGCAGGACTATGACTTTTTCCTGGGACGACTCCATAAGGAAAAGGGTTACCACCTGGCGATCGAAGGGGCGCTCCGGACGGGGCGGAAACTGGTGGTAGCCGGCGGATGGCGACCCAGCTTTCGTCGGCTCGTCAAGTTTGTGGGCGAAGTCGATGGCGAGGAAAAGTCTCGATGGCTGGCAGAGGCTCGCTGCCTCTGGATGCCGGCTTTGTGGGATGAGCCTTTCGGACTCACGCTCACCGAAGCCTTGATGAGCGGTACTCCCGTGGTGGGTACTCGACGGGGCTCTTTGCCGGAGATCATTACACCTGATGTTGGCGGATTGGGAGACACCCTCGACGAGATGGTGGACGTGGTCAACCGCATTGCATCCATCGACCCGGCCGCCTGCCGGAATCGCGCGGAGAAATATTTTTCCCACCTCGTAATGGCAGAAGAGTACGTGCGATTCTACCAGCATTTCCTGGCCAACGGGACGCTACCGGAGGGACGGAGAGCTATTTAGCGGCAGGGGGAAGGTCTTTTGAGCCTTGCGCCTTGCGGTACGAGAGGTCGTTTCTCGGACAGACCTTATGTCACGTCATCGTGCTTCGGGATTCAACTGCGTGAGCAGCTCCTTCATCCGATGCATGTAGGTGTGGCGTTTGAGTACGGTCTGGCGGGCCGCAAAGGACATCCGTTCACGCAAGATGGTATCGTTCAGGGCATGGCGAGTCTTGTCGCGGAGCTCTTCAAGTCCGTTGAACGTGAGAACCTCCTCATTCGGAAGGAAGTGCCGCGACAGCTCGCGCCGGGCGTCCACAATCTGAGAGACGCCGATTGCGGCCACTTCGAAAATCCGCGCGCTGAGCGCACCGTCGGGAAGCGGACCTTCCGCCTCTCGATGAATATTGAGCGCGATGGTGGCACCGGCATACGCCCGCACGAAATTATCCGACGATAGTTGCTCGCCTCGGCAGTATTCCCGGAGACTCGTCTTTTTCCATCCCGGTCCCCAGATCGCCAGCCCGAACTCAACAAGCTGACCGAGAATTCCCTCGCGATAGGACGATGCCCGGCCGGCAAAAACGACGTTGGCCCGGAACGGCTCGCGGACGCGAAGCGGCCGGTGCATGGAAGGATCGCAGGCGGGATCGAGTGTGTGCACGAGGTGACCCGACTTCTCCGACCAGTGCTCCGCCATGGCGGCTCCCGCCGTAAATACGATATCCGATGCCCGCACGGCCTGCGCGAGGTCAGACCCGTCGTGTCCCTGCCGGGGAAACCAGTGGGCCCAGCGCGCGCGTGTGCTGCCCCGGAGCGCGTCGACCGCTCCTTCGCGGAGGACTTCTCCATCGGTAATCAGCACAACGTCCGGATCGGCATGGCGAAGCGCCTGCTCCAGCCGGCCTTTCAGATCTTTCGCGGTGAGCCGCCCGAGCCAGCCGGTTTTCTCGAGATTGAAAATTGTGACGGCCGCGCCGAGTCGCTCGAGCGCGCGCTGGTGCAGGGCAGCGTGCGAATGGGTCGAATCGTCGAAACGGGCAACCAGCAGGATTCTGGGCAATGGTGATTCGGGTTTGAGGGACTGGTGCGGCGAATAATGCTGGCTACTCTCGGGAGCCGAGGTTGCTCACGAGGTCTTCATCGCGGAACTGGAGATCATAGAGGCGGCGGTAAAGTCCGCCGCGCTTGAACAGCTCGTCGTGGTTTCCTGATTCAACGATCCGCCCTTCATTGAGCACCACGATACGATCCGCATCGCGGACGGTGGCGAGCCGGTGGGCGATGACCAGCACGGTCCGATCCTGCATCAGGCGCTCGATTGCCTCCTGGACCAGTTTTTCGGACTCTGCGTCGAGCGCGCTGGTGGCTTCATCAAGGATGAGAATCGGGGAATCACGCAGCAGTGCGCGCGCGATGGCGATGCGCTGCCGCTGGCCTCCCGAAAGCCTGGTGCCTCGCTCGCCCAGCATCGTATCGTAACCGAATGGCAGCTGGCTGATGAATTCGGATGCATTCGCCGCTTCCGCGGCGCGCTCGACGCGGGCCCGGTCAACACCGGGCTGGCCATAAGCAATGTTGGCCGCCACCGTATCGTTGAGCAGCAGGGTGTCCTGCCCCACCACCGCCATGAGCGCACGCAGCGACTTCCGTTGCAGCCGGTTCAACGGCTGACCGTCCATCAGGATGCGGCCAGACGTGGGCTCATGAAAGCGAGGCAGAAGATCGACCAACGTCGTCTTTCCCGCCCCCGATGGACCCACCAGAGCCACGACCTCACCACGAGCAATCGAGAAGGAGATGTCCCGAAGCACCGGGTCGCCTTCGCCATAGCGGAAGGAGACATCTTCGAAGGCGACACTCCGCGAAAATGTGGCGTCGATCGCACCGGGCTGGTCGATGTCGCTGGCCGGCAGATCCAGGAGGTGAAAGACCCGCTCGGCGCTGGCCAGCGCCACGGCCAGCACGGCGGGGAATTGGCTCAGCGACTTGATCGGCGACATCATTTTGAGCGAGGCAATGAGAAAGGCGATCAACGCCTCCGGAGCGAGTGGAACTCCGCCGGTACCGAACAGCCGGGTCGTACCGGCCCAGATAATCGTGATGACCAGCACGCCTCCGAAAATTTCACTGACCGGACTGGTGAGCGATGAGTATCGCTGGGTGCGGATCACCCGCTTGCGATACCGGTCTGACTGGCCCTGGAAACGTTGAGCCTCCCGCTCTTCGGTGCCGTAGGCGCGGATCAGCTTGATTGCGCCCAGCCGTTCCGCAATAGTCGCGGTGATCTCACCCCGCTCCTCGGCCCGGGCTTTCGAATGTTTGCGCAAGCGGCGGAGCAGCTGCTGAATTCCCAGCACCAGCAGCGGCGCGCTGGCGAGCGTGAGCAGCGTCAGTCTCCACGAGGTGAGCCAGAGAATCACCAGCGTGACCAGGATGACCATGAAGTTCTGAAAGAACGCCGCCAGCGCGGCCGTGACCGCGGTCTTGGTCTGGTCCACATCGCTGATCATCCCGCTGATCAGCTGACCTGCCCGGGTACGCTGAAAGAAATCGAGATCGAGGGTGAGCAGGTGATCGAACAGCTTGCCGCGGAGATCGCGCACGAGCCCCTCCTGCATCGCGACGTTCAGCTGACTCGAGGCATAGCTCATCCCGTTCTTGAAGAAGAGCCCGATTAGGAGAATCAGGACGATGCGGGCCGTTGCTTCCCCCGGCGACGCCCCGGCCACGAAGGGGTGAAGCAACCATTCGCTGAAGGCCTCGAGCTTCGTGGATTGGCCGAGTGCGCCCGCGGTCCCGAACAACTGCTTCAGGAGCGGAATCAGCACGACAATCGTGAAGCCATCGAGCACCGAGGCCAGGAATGTCGTGGCCATGCCGAGGATGAACAACCCACGGTATGGCTTGAGATAGGAGACAAGCCGCCATTCGATACTCATTTAGCGGGGAAGAACACGAAGAGATAACTGAGAGGAATGAGAAAAAGCTCCGCCAGTGCAAGGCGCAGCAAGGTCGGAATAAATCATGACAGCATCGGACTGCCCCGCTGCCCCGCCGCCCCGCCAGGCTCCTGTCACCGTGATTTCCTTGGCGTCAGCAGCGCAATCGGCAGAATCACTTCCTCGGGTGTTACCCCGCCATGGAGAAATGCGCCACGATAGCGCGCCTGGTATTCCCGCAGTTTGGTTGGATAGACAAAGAACCGATCTCCCGTCGCCAGCAGCAGCTTTACGTTAGGGCCCTTCGCGGGCAAGCCATAGGACGGCAGATTGTCGACAACGAGCGCGGCTTCCGGATCCTGCGTACGCAGATCTTCCCCAAACTTGTAACGCAGGTTGGCGGTCGCGTCCCGCTTGGCATAGATCGTAGCCGGCGTGTGGCAGTGAATGGAGCCATGATCCGTGGTGAGGAGAACCGGCACGCTTCGGCGCTCCGCTTCCCGGAGCGCATCCCAGAGGGGGGAGCGCTCGAACCAGGTCCGGGTCAGACTTCTGAGCGCCTGGGTATCCCGGGCCACTTCAAAGAGGGTCGAGTTTTCGGTGCGCCCGTGGGTGAGCTGGTCGATGAAATTGAATACCAGCGCGGTTACCCCCGGTTGCGAAAGGTGAGCGGGAAGCCGCTTGAGCAGCGTTTCCCCATCCGCCGCGGTGAACACCTTTTCGTAACGCACAGGCACGTGACGGCCCGTGAGCTCTTCCATTTGCTCCGTCAGAAACTCCGCTTCGTGGGCATTGAGCGACGTGTCATCACTTTCTTTCCAGCGTCCGGGGTGCCGCTCGGCAAGCTCCAGCGGGAACAGCCCGCTGAAAATCGCATTCCGGGCAAAGGGGGTGGCGGTGGGGACAATGGAGAAATAATGAGCCGTTTCCACATCGAACACTGTGCTGATCAACGGGCGAAGCACTTCCCACTGGTCCAGGCGGAGGCAGTCCACCACGACCAGCATCACCTTGCCGTTTTCCTTGAGGATCGGCTGGAGAAACTCGGCACCGATATCGACAGACAGGGGCGGCCGATCGCTGTTTCCCTCCGCCAGCCAGCGGGCATAGTTCCGCTCGATGAACCGGGCAAAATTGGCGCGGAGGCTCTCCTGCAGCGTTCGCAGTGCTTCCTGTAACCCTGGCTCATCCACTTTCCCCAGCCGGACCTCCCATTCCGCCAGCTCGACAACCAGCTCGACCCATTCGCGCCAGGATAGCTGATCCCCCCGGCGCCCCTCGAGTTCACGAAACCGGGTCGCGAAGTCGCGGGAAAGACGCTGCTGGCGGATCCGTTCCCCATCGAGAAGACGGGTAACGACGGACAGGATTTGGCGCGGATTGACCGGCTTGACGAGATAATCGGAAATTTCCGCGCCGATGGCGTCCTTGAGGGTATCGGGCTCTTCGCTCTTGGTGACCATAACGACGGGCATGGCATGGTCGATGGCCCGGATAGCGCGAAAGAGCTCGAGGCCGCGGCGGCCGGGCATGTGTTCATCGAGCAGGACGACACCATAGGTCTGCCGCTGGAGGAGGACCAGGGCATCATCGCCGTGCGAGGTCTTTTCGACGGAGAAACCGTGCTCCTCAAGGAAGAGGATGTGTGAAGTAAGGCTCTCTACTTCATCATCAACCCAGAGAATGCTTTTGGGACGAGGCATGCTGGAAAGTAAGCAGTTCCCGGGCACCCGTGAACGGTGATCGAGACCTTCCTTCGTATTACGCCGGCCTGGCGCTTCCCCGCTCCCCCGGCGCGCGATACATTCCCGCCCCCATGCTGCCCCCCGCCCCACCCCTGCGCAGTCTCGCGATGCGGTTCAGTTCCATCGGTGATGTCCTGCTGACGACACCACTGCTGCGCGCTACCCGTGAGCGACACCCCGGGGCTCACCTGACGTTTCTTACCAAGGAGCCATTTGCGCCGCTGATCGCCGACAATCCCCGGGTCAATGATGTGATGGTGCTGACGCGAGGGCAGTCGCTGGATGCGCTGGCCGGCGACATCCGAGAGCGTCAGTTCACGCACCTGCTGGACCTGCACGGAAGCCTTCGCACCCGCGCCCTGCGGCTGCTCGTCCCGGGAACCTGGAGTGGATATCGGAAACACCGGGTGGCGAGGGAAGTACTCATCAGGACAAAGAAGAGTGTCTACCCGCGGGAGATTCCTGTCCCGGAGCGGTACTTCGACGCGGTACGCGCGCTGGATGTTCGCCCCGATGGGGCACCCCCGGAATTCTTTCTGAGTGCGAAAGCCCGGGAAGAGGCCGCTGCCTGGCTCACCGCCAGTGGGGTGCCTCTGCACCAGGATCTCATCGCAGTCGCCCCGGGAGCAGCCCATGGCACCAAACGATGGCCGGTTGAATACTGGCACTCGCTCGTGGAGCGCCTCACGGCTGGCGGCGCCGGCGTCATAGTGGTGGGAGGTCCCGAGGATCTGAAAACCGGGGAAGCAGTCGCTCGGGCTGGTGGTACCCGGGCCGCCAATGCCGCTGGCCTTTTTGGTCTCCAGGGAACCGGCGCGCTCCTCTCGAGGGCCAGGGCAGTCATCTCCGGTGACACCGGGGTGATGCACATGGCTACCGCGGTGAACACTCCCGTGGTGGCGCTCTTCGGGCCCACAGTGCGTGCATTCGGTTTCTTTCCCTATACTCCCGCTGCCGTGGTCGTCGAACGTGATCTCGATTGCCGGCCCTGCACGGCATGGGGGGGGGATCACTGTCCGCTGGGGCATCATCGCTGCCTCCGCGACATCGCTCCTGATGAAGTAGAGCGGGTGATCGCGCAGGTGCTCGCATGACCGGGTGGGATCCAGCCGCTCTTGAGCTTGTGCGCCTGCTGGCCCGTACGGCACGGGGCCCCAGACGAGAAGGCATCTATGCCCTCTGGCTCACGGTGCGAGTAACCCAGGACCTGCTCCTGGAATCGCCTCCCGGAGAACGGGCGCATCGCCGGCGCGTGGCGGCTCTCGAACACCGGTTCGCGACACTCACCCTTCCGCCCCAGCTCCGAAGGGCACTTGCCGCCGCGGTTCTTCAATTGAAAAATCCCCGGCCGGAAGTCGCCGTTGAAGTGCTGGCACAGCTGACCGCACCAGCCCGGGATGGCGCTGGCCAGGAAGCGGGAGAGGTTCTCGCCGCTGCAGCTCGTTCAGCACGGGAAAAGATGAAAGCCATGAAAAGCATTTCGGCCGAACGCTCGGCGAAAGCTGCTGAAAGATGACGGCGCCGAAGGAGCTGGAGCATTTCAATCGCTTCCGCCGAGCCCCTGCCTGGTCGCTCCCTCTGCCATTAATCATCATGGCTGGGATTGTAGCGGGTGCCATGGCACTCACCCGGTTCGAATGGGTACGGGTGATAGACCTCGCCTCCCGGGGAGTCGTTTCGGCCGAATTCATCGCGATCATGGCTGCGGTGGTGATCACCCTCGCGGTCATCCTGTTACTCGGAAGGATTCGTCTGGACGATCTCGCCTTTAATCCGGACTACGCTGCCCGCGGCATCGCCATCGCCGTGATGATCTGGAGCGCGGCCCAGGTTATCGGAGTGATCCCGCGCGTAGTGGCCAACCGACCCGTGCTCCTCGACCCTGCCTTTGAATACGGCTCCCGCTGGGCCATGGCTGGTGACCTTCTCACCGCTCTCGCCCGCGCCACCCTTGAAGAGACTGTATTCCGCGGCTTTCTCTTCATTCAGCTGTATCTCCTCCTGGCCAGACAAGCAGTCAGGCTGCAGAACCGAATCCCTCTTGCCGCGTCTGGTGTGGCCCTGGCTTCAATTCTTGTCGCTTTGCCTCAGGGGATATCCCTTCAAGTCACGCAGCAGGCCAGTCTCCACCTCGGCATCATCGTGGCATTCAGTCTCTTTCTCACATGGATTTTCTTCCGGACCAGGAACATCTTTTTCACGATAGGGGTGCACGCGCTTCTGCTTGCGCCTACGAGCATCGTCGCCGGTCCTCATAGCGGGGGCCGCTGGTTCGCACCATTGGTCATCGCGATTCTCGCTGGCGTGTGGGCGCTCCTCTGGCCCCGCCGGGACTGAGTCGAGAGGTCCCGCCCCAGAAGAAACAGATAGAATACATTGCGTCCTTGCGGTAAATCGGTTGCCCTCCTTCTACTCAGACGGGCGTTCGCATGAGCAAACCACGACGTCAGAGACCTGTCCCGTCGCCGAGCACCGCGGAGTCGGTCGTTGAGCGAATTGATGCTACTCCGAGAGGGGAAAGCGGGGGAGATACCGTGCCGACGGGTTTTCCATCTGTCGACAAGATGCTGGGTGGAGGCTTCCGCCGGCGGGACCTGGTCATACTCGCGGGAGATGTTGGCAGCGGCAAGTCATCGCTGGCCCTGGGCATTGCTGTGCGGAGTGCGGAGTTGGGAACTCCGACCATCTTCTTCTCCGGGGAGATGACCGAGGAGCGGATGATGGAACGCGCGCTGGCGCTGGCGGGACGAGCTTCGATCGATGAAATACGGGGCGGCAAGCTCAAGGATCCGACGCGGGCGGCAGTTGGAGCCGCTGCACTCCGCTTGCGAGATATTCCACTGGTGATCCGCCCCCTCCATGGACTCAGCTTCGAAGCCATGGAGGATCAACTGGAAATAGTACCTCGACGCACACTGGTCATCGTAGACCCGCTCGAGCTGGTAGATCCTCCCCGGGAGGGAGCGAACACCGAAGAATCGCTCGGGTTCTCAGTTCGGGCATTCAAGGCCATGGCACTCAAGCACGATGCGACAGTCCTGACACTGGCCCAGGTAACAACGAATCTTTCCAGCCGCGAAGACCCGCGCCCCGGCCTCGACGATCTCGGAGGACTCGGCGCCGTCAAGCAGCATGCCGACCTGGTGCTGGGTATCTATCGTGAAGAGATGTACCGTCCCGGAGGCGGAATGGAAGGAGCCACCGAGCTGATCATTGCCAAGAACCGGAACGGTCCGACTGGTTTTGTCGACCTCTACTTCTATCAGCGGTGGCTTCGTTTCGAAGATATGCTGGACCCGGAACACTGAC
The DNA here is from genome assembly GCA_039932125.1 of Gemmatimonadota bacterium. Classification (GTDB taxonomy): domain Bacteria; phylum Gemmatimonadota; class Gemmatimonadetes; order Gemmatimonadales; family GWC2-71-9; genus DASYPP01. The sequence goes on along the minus strand of JBDTQP010000002.1, from coordinate 17,181 downwards.
CTGCCCGATCCATACTCAAAATGCTGAAGGCGAGCGCCGAAGCGCTCGCCTTTTCTATACCATGATTCCCAGACTGGCTTCAGGATTTCCTGGCGGAATCGGGCGGGGTTGGGGCGGTCTTGCTGCTGTCGGACTTGATCACTACACCACTGAGGGTCAGGCGTGACCCGCCCTCGGTGCTATCCGACTGAATGGTGACCCAGAGTGGCGGCCCTTTCCGCTCGGCATACAGCGCAATCTCACCGGTCCTCGTCTTTGTATCGCCCACAAGGTTCCACTCCCCCTCAGACAGGACGGTGCGGTAATACTGCGCCAGGGAATCAGGAGACATTGCGCTCCAGAAGGTGATCTGGAGAGCATCTTCCCCGCCCGAACGCTCGACGACCCGTGCCATCGGTGGGAGTGGAAGGTTGGGCATAGTCTGGGAAAGCGGCGGCAAAGGCTTCCGGTCGCGACAGCCGCCGGCGAGCACGAGGGCCATCGTTAACACGCTCAATTGTATTGGGATACGCATAGGGTGTGGAGACTAGCGGAGCGTTCTCACAGGGTCAACCCTCGCGTTGCTCAAGCCTTGTGCGGAGAGTAAGTTTGCGTGAAGCTCGACGAGGCAGGCCGGCGTGTCGCGGCCGCGAAGGTTGCAGCCGCCGGTCACATATTCAGGCCTGATGCGCCCCACCAGAGACACCAGCCCGATCAGGAGTTTCGTATGGCAGGCCACAGCAAATGGAAGCAGATCAAGCGGAAAAAGGCGGTGACAGACCAGAAGCGCGCTGCCTCCTGGACCAAGGTGATCCGCGAAATCACCATTTCCGCCAAGTCTGGCGGAGGTGACCCTGCGGGAAATCCGCGTCTCCGGCTTGCAATCGATGCTGCGAAAGCCGTCAACATGCCCAACGAGAATATCGAGAGAGCCGTCAGGAAAGGGACCGGCGAGCTCGAGGGCAGCTCGTACGAGGAAGTCACGTACGAAGGGTACGGCCCTGGTGGTGCCGCCATCGTAATCGAAGCATCGACCGACAATGCCAATCGGACCGTCGCCGAAATTCGCCATGCGTTCAGCCGCAACGGCGGGAACCTGGGGGCCACCAATTCGGTGCTCTGGATGTTTGACAAGAAGGGCCAGATCTACATTGACGCCGAGACGTACGAGGAAGACTCGACCCTCGAAGCGGCGCTCGAAGCCGGCGCGGACGATTTTGTGAGAGAAGGGGAACAGTACATCGTCTCCACCACGCCCTATGCCCTGCACGGCGTGCAGGACGCGATGCGCGACCGGAAGATCGAACCCGATTCAGCCGAGCTCGCGATGGTTCCCCGCAATACCGTCAGGGTCGAGGGTAAGGACGCCGAGCGCATTCTCAAGTTGATGGAAGTGCTGGAAGAGCTGGATGACGTAGGCAAGGTCTTCTCTAACTTCGATATTGACGCTTCCCAGCTGGCCGAGGCCTCGGCGTGATCCTGCCGCCCACCCCATGAGGGTGCTCGGTATCGATCCTGGCACCGCCGTCATCGGATACGGAGTGGTGGAGGACGGCCGGCCCGGACCCCGCCTGCTCGAATGCGGAGTGATCCGAACGACTCCGCGCGCTCCGCTCTCGGCTCGCCTCCATACGATTCATGCGGGAATCAACGAGCTCATCGAACGCCACCATCCTGACGTTCTCGCCATCGAGGGTATTTTCTACGGCAAGAACGTCCGCACGGCCATGGTGCTGGGTCACGCGAGAGGGGTCATACTTCTTTCCGCTGAGGACGCCGGGATCGCGATAGCCGAGTACGCGCCGTCGGTCGTCAAGAAGACCGTCGTCGGACGCGGGGCGGCGATGAAACCGCAGGTGGGATACATGTGCGCCCAGCTTCTCCGGTTGAAGTCCGCTCCCGCGCCGGCGGATGCCGCGGATGGAGTGGCATTGGCCCTCACTCACCTGATGCTCGCCCGAATTTCCCGACTGCCCGTCAGCATGGCGAACGGACGATGATCGCGACCGTCACGGGTACTCTGACGGAACGGGAAGATGAGACGATCGTCATCGAGACGGAAGGCGGAGTAGGTTATGCGATCACGGTTCCGCTGGGAGTGTTCGAGCGACTGCCTTCGGCCGGCGGGACGGTGCGCCTCTATACCGAGCTGGTCGTGCGAGAGGATGGCTGGCTGCTCTTCGGATTCGATCAGGCCAGCGAACGACGCGTCTTCCAGCGCCTGCTGGGTGCCAGTGGTTTTGGCCCGCGCCTCGCCCTGGCGCTCCTGTCTACACTGGGCCCCGACCGCACCGTTCGCAGTATTCGCAACAAGGACATCGCGGCCCTGGCGACGGTCAGCGGTATTGGCAAGAAGAAAGCCGAGCGACTGATTCTGGAGTTGCATGACCGGTTCACCGATGGAGAAGCAGCAGCGGCGGCGGTGAACCCGGGGCCCCGCCCCGCCGAAGATGCCGTCGCGGCGTTGACCGGGCTGGGCTATTCGCCGGCTATTGCGGAGGACGCGGTCCGCCAGGTGCTGGCAACCGGAGCCGAGACGGAAACCGGACAGGTGGTGCGCCGCGCCCTGCAATGGATCGCGAAACCCCGAGGAGGAAAGTCATGAGTGTCGTTGCACGCACGGCCGAGTGGGTCTGCACCCGTTGTGGAAGCACCAATCGAAAGCTGGTTGCCTTCGGAACTGACGAAGTCAATGACCGCTGCCTCTCATGCAAGACGGCGCACATCGTCCGGATCGGTAAGCGGCCGGTGCGCTGGGATGCCAGGCTCGCGAGCTGACTGAGCACGAATGAGCAAGCTCCAGGTCACGACTCCCGAGGTCCTGCCGGAAGAAACCAGCGCCGAGGCGGCGCTACGGCCTTCGCGTCTGACGGAGTTTGTCGGACAGGAGCAGGTCAAAGCCTCCCTCCAGATTGCAATCGACGCGGCACGCGCGCGGGGAGAGACGCTGGATCATCTCCTCTTCTTCGGGCCACCGGGGCTGGGCAAGACGACCCTCGCCATGCTCGTCGCGCGGGAGATGGGCGTCCAGCTTCGCACCACCTCAGGGCCAGTCCTGGAAAAGCCGGGAGACCTGGTGGGTATGCTCACCACGCTCGCGCCGGGCGACATCCTGTTCATCAATGAAATCCACCGCATGCGACCGCAGCTGGAGGAGTTTCTCTATCCGGCGATGGAAGACTATCGGGTGGACGTGCGGATTGCCGATGGCCCGCGGGCCCAGACCATTCCGATGACAATTGAGAAGTTCACCCTGATCGGTGCGACAACCCGTTTTGGCATGCTCACGCCTCCCATGCGGGCCCGTTTCGGCCTGGTCGAGCGGCTCAACTTCTACCCGGCGCGAGATCTCCAGACCATCGTCGAGCGGAGCGCTTCGATTCTCTCGGTGCCCATCGACGGAGAAGGCGCGGAAGAAATCGCCAAGCGAAGCCGGGGAACCCCGCGGGTGGCAAACCGGCTGCTGCGACGGGTGAGAGACTACGCCCAAGTGAGGGCGGACGGGAACATTACGGCCCAGGTTGCGCGCGACGCGCTCGCCAGGCTCAACGTCGATGAGTTCGGCCTCGATGACATGGACGCCCGCATCCTCACAACGATCATCGAAAAATTTGGCGGGGGACCGGTGGGACTCAACACCATTGCCATTGCGGTGGGAGAAGACAGTGGCACGCTTGAAGAGGTATACGAGCCCTATCTGATTCAGCAGGGTTTTCTGGAGAGGACAGCACGGGGTCGTTGCGCGACAGCACTCGCGTACAAGCGTTTCGGGATCAAGCCACCGGCTGGACAGCAGGCGAGCATGTTCTGATGGTGCAGGTCCGCGATAATTCTGCGAGCACCCGCTGGACGAGGGCATTTCCGCGAGGGGCGAACCGGGACGCAGCATGACTGAGCGACACGCGCTCCGGACATCCGATTTTGATTACCCGCTTCCTCCCGAGCTCATTGCACAGCATCCGATCGCTGCCCGTGGTGCCAGCCGCCTGATGGTCCTGCATCGCGATACGAACAGGCTTGAGCATCGCTGGTTCGCCGATTTCCCTTCCCTGCTCTCACCGGGCGACTGCCTGGTTCTCAACACAACACGGGTACGCCATGCGCGGCTGATTGGCCACAGGCCCTCCGGTGCCCCAGCCGAGGTTCTACTCATCCATCCTGGTGTGAATGGGACCTGGATTGCCATGGGCAAGCCGGGAAGCGCGCTCCGCCCGGGAAAGCGCATCGCACTTTCGGACTCCATTGCCATCGAGACGCTGGAGGTTTTCGAGAATGGCAACCGGGCCATCCGGTTCATCGGCGCCTCCGCGGAAGAAGCCATGCAGCGTTTCGGCCGGCTCCCCCTACCGCCCTACATCAGGCGTGACCCCGACGAGCGAGATGAAGCGGGGTACCAGACGATCTACGCCGATCGGGAGTCGAGCGTCGCAGCGCCAACGGCGGGCCTTCACTTCACGGCGGAGACCCTCGCGCACGTGGAGAGGATGGGTGTCGCCATCGCGCGGCTCGAGCTGGAAGTTGGGCCTGGCACTTTCAAACCGGTTGAGGGCGAGGACATTGGCACCCATGCCATGCACCCGGAGCGCTACCACGTTCCGGAAGCGGCGCGCGATCTCGTCGCAGGAACCAGGCGGCGAGGCGGCAGAGTGTGGGCGGTTGGCACAACGGTGGTCCGCGCGCTGGAAAGCGCGGCGGTTTCCGGTGCCCTCCGGGCCGGCTCTGGTGAAACCACTCTCATGATCACCCCTGGGTACCGATTCCGCGTCGTCGATTGTCTCCTGACAAACTTTCACCTCCCCCGCTCCACCCTTCTTATGCTGGTGTCCGCCCTGGCCGGCCACGAACTGGTCATGCGGGCCTACACCGAAGCAGTGGAACAGCGGTACCGCTTTTACAGCTATGGCGATGCGATGGCTATTCCCTGAGCGACCGGCGGGCTGCAAAAGGCTTGGAGTATGCATTAACAAGCGATTAAGCTTGACTATTACTAATACAAGCTATTAAGCTTTATCATGATAAATCACCTGGCCTACCTTGCTGTCATCGGTGATGTCGTTGATTCCCGGCGTTTCCTGGGGGCCCGGCGAGGCGTCCTGCAGCAGCGGTTCAGTCAGCTGGTGACCCAGCTCAATCAATCCTTCTCCAGCGACGTAGCAGCGCCCTTTGTGGTCAGTCGAGGTGACGAGTTCCAGGGACTGCTCACGACCGGCAGGAGCTTGCCCGACCTTATCTGGCACATCGAGACCGGATTTCCCACGGCAAACGTCCGTCTCGGCATCGGCGCTGGAACCCTGGAGACACCACTGGGGAACAATGTCCTTCAGCTCGACGGCCCGGTGCTTCACCGCGCAAGGGAGGCCGTCGAGGCCGCCGCAAAAGACCGAAAGCTCGGCGGCGTGTTTCTCGGCTTTGGCGAAGCGGAAGATCAGATTCTCAACGGCATCGCCCGCCTGCTGGATCGGCAGCGCCAGCGGATGAGCGACCGGCAGAGACAGGTGCTCCAGTATCTGAGAACGGGAATGACCCAGGTTGAGATTGCCCGGAAAATGCGACGCACCAGCCAGGCGATTTCCGACCACGCACGGGCGGGCGGCTGGGATTCCTACCATGAAGGAGAGATCTCCCTCAGGGTCGCGCTCGAGAGCTTTACCAAGACCAGTAACGGCCGGAGGAGATCATGAATCTAGACCTGCCCGGTACACCGGATCAGCTGCTGTTCTGGTCGAGCGGCGCCCTGATCTGGATGCTTGCCAATTACGCGCTTCCCCTGCATCCGGCATCGAGGGTCAGCTACCTGATCCTCGCAATCGTGCGCGTGCTGTTTCCCGCCCTGGTGGTCCTGGTACTGGGCGGAGTATCGGCCTGGGTACTTGCGCTGCTCTTCCTGATCTCCGGCATCGCGCTCCCGGCTGGAAGAGCCTGGCTTGCACCCAGGCGGCTGCGGGCTGAGGTCGAGCTGACCGTTAACGCGCTGGCTCTCGCCGGCGCCGCGCTGGCAATCGGCACGGGACATCTGAGCATGGGCATGGCGCCCGGCCTCGACATTCCCACCGGGCACTGGACGGCGATATGGCTGGTGAGCGCCGGCGCGGTTTTTCTCCTTCGCGGCGGCGCAGAGGTCGTTCGCGGAATCCTGGAAAAGGCCGGGAGTATCCCCGTAGCCGTAATTCCTTCCACCGCTCAGCCCATTGGGCAGGAGTTCAACCGGGGGCGGCTCATCGGGTATCTCGAACGTCTGCTGATCATGGCCATCATTATGGCAGGCCAGTACGCGGCGCTGGGTGTGCTGGTGGCGGCGAAGGGCCTGATCCGGAGCCATGAGCTTGAGCGGCTCGATTTTGCCGAGTACTTCCTCATTGGCACTCTGGCCAGCATCACCGTAGCATTTTTTGTTGGGCTCGGGCTTCGCGCGCTGGTGTTGCCATTGTGGTAAAGACACCGCCTTTTGATTTCACGCTGGAGGCTACCGAAGGACGAGCTCGCGCGGGCACCCTCACCCTTCCGCACGGCGAGGTGGAGACGCCGGCCTTCATGCCAGTGGGCACGCATGGCGCGGTGCGGGGGCTCCACCCCGACGAGGTTCGCCGCGCCGGCGCCCGGATCATCCTGGGGAACACCTACCATCTTCACCTGCGCCCGGGCGAAGACATCATACGAGAGCTCGGAGGCATCCAGCGGTTCACTCACTGGAATGGCCCGATGCTGACCGACTCCGGCGGGTTCCAGGTCTTCTCACTGGAGTCGCTCAGAAAGATTTCCGAATCAGGAGTGGTGTTCCAGAGTCACCTCGACGGAACCTACCGCACTCTGACCCCGGAATCAGTCATGGAAATCCAATGGGCGCTCGGCGCTGATGTCGCCATGGCGTTCGATCACGTCGTTCCGGGCGGATCCACCCATGAGGCTGCCCGGGAGGGAATGGAACGGACGCTTCGCTGGCTGGATCGCTGCCGGCAGCGCCATGCTGAGCTGGCTGACGGGACCGCCAGCCAGACGCTCTGGCCCATCGTGCAGGGTGGCGTCCATGATGATCTGCGGCTGCGATCGCTGGAAGGAATTCTCGAGCGCGGCCCCTGGACCGGCGTGGCGATCGGTGGGCTCTCAGTCGGTGAGCCGAAGCCGGCGATGCATCGTATCCTGGAGCTCCTCGACCCGGTCCTGCCTCGGACGGCTCCCCGTTATCTTATGGGTGTTGGATTTCCGCCCGACCTGCTGGAAGGGATTGCCCGCGGTGTCGACCTCTTCGACTGTGTTGCCCCAACCCGCAATGGTCGCCACGGCAGCGCATGGACCGCCATTGGCCGGGTGAATATCAGGGGGGCAGCCAACCGGGCGGCGGATGTCCCGCTGGACCCGGAGTGTGACTGCGAAACGTGCGTCCGGTTTTCCCGGGCGTACCTCCGTCACCTCTTCGTCGCGGAGGAGATGCTGGGACTTCGCCTGGTGTCGATTCACAATGTGAGGTTTCTCATCCGGCTCGCGAACCAGGCGCGCGAAGCCATTCTGGGCGGAACCTTCGAACGCTGGAGCCGGCAATGGCTCGAGCGCTACCACAACCGAGGAGAACAGTGAACGTGCTAACACTCGCCCTCATGCAACCCCAGGGCGCAGCCGGCGGCGGGAGCAGCGCCGCGATCCTGCTGTTTCAAATCGCGGCAATTGGCGCCGTATTTTATTTCCTGATCATCCGGCCCCAGGGGAAGTCGCGAAAGCAGCACGAGCAGATGCTTGGAGCGCTCAAGAAGGGCGACGAAATCGTGACCTCCGGCGGCATCATCGGGGAAGTAACCGGTATCGAAGACGATCGGGTCACCATCGAAAGTGGCGACTCTACGCTCGTTGTTCGCCGCGACCGGATCGTGCAGATCGGTGGAGCCCCGGCTCCGGGAGCCCGCACGGGATGAGCCTGCTGCCTCTTCACCTCCTCGGTTCTCCGGTGCTGCGGCAGCGAAGCAACGAGGTGGGCACCATAGACGATGAGACCCGCCGTTTCATTGATAATCTCTTCGAAACGATGCATGCCTCGAAGGGTGTTGGTCTCGCCGCGAACCAGGTGGGAATCGCCCGACGGATCGCTGTGGTAGAGACGGACGAAGATCGCCTCGTATTGATCGATCCGGTGATCGTCGAGAGCGAAGGAAAGGAGTCCGCCGAGGAGGGCTGTCTCTCGATTCCTGAGGTGTACGCCGAGGTTACCCGTCCCGGCCGGATCACAGTGGAGGCAACCGGTAGCGATGGCCTGCGCTATACCCGTGAAGCCGGCGGATTGCTGGCGCGGGCCATCCAGCATGAGATCGACCATCTCGACGGCATTCTCTTTCTCGATCATCTCGGTCCGATCAAGCGCACGATGCTTCTTGCCCGTTATAAGAAAGAGCACAAGGGCGAGAGCTATATCAAGGAGGTCGGCTCGCCTGCAGCCGGCTCTGCCTGATGCGTATCGTGTTTTTCGGGACGCCGGCGTTCGCGGTGCCTTCACTGAAAGCGCTTCTCGCCGCGGGTTTCGACGTATCGGCCGTTGTCACCCAGCCTGACAAACCCCAGGGAAGGTCGCGGTCCCAGCTCGTCCCCGCCCCGATCAAAGTCATCGCCGCCGACCTCGATATTCCGGTGCTGCAGCCGGTCAAGCCGGTGGGTGACGTGTTCGCGGAAACGCTGCGTCGCTTCGATCCCGACCTGGGCGTGGTCGTCGCCTATGGCCACATCCTGCGGCCCGACGTGCTGGCGATCCCCCGGACAGGAATGATCAACGTGCACGCGTCTCTGCTGCCGAAGCTTCGCGGCGCGGCACCGATACAGTGGGCGATTCTTCACGGCGAGACCGAAACCGGTGTCAGTATCATGCGGATGGAAGAGGGTGTCGATAGCGGCCCGGTCTATCACCGCGTCGCTACCCCGATCGGATACGAGGAAACCGGCGGCGAATTGAGTCACCGGCTCGCGCAGATTGGCGGAGCCGCTCTCATCGAAACCATCACGGCCCAGATGAAGGACAACGAGCCGCCCATTCCCCAGGACCACGGCATGGCGACATTCGCACCCAAGATCGACCGTGAGCTCTGCCGGATGAAATGGGAAGAGGACGCTGGACAATGCGTCCGCCGGCTACGGGCGTTCGATCCAGATCCGGGAGCGTGGACCACTTTTAACGGGACTGAAGTCAAGCTGTTTGGTGGCAGGATCCAGGACAGCGTCGATCACTCGTCAATCCAGGGTTGCCTACCCGGCACAGTACTCCAGGCTGGCGAACGGCTTTCCATTTTGAGTGGCAGGGGCGGGCTGATGGTCCGCGAGGTCCAGCCGGCGGGAAAGAAACGCATGGCTGTTGCCGACTGGGTGCGTGGGCGAGGTATCTCGGCGGGTCAGCGATTCGAGTGAGACCGCTTCCCCGGGTGCACGCGGTGACCGACGGCGACGTGCTTGCGCTGGAAGACCTGGCCGTGCGCGCCGCGGCGATCGCATCGGGGGGAGCATCGGTCGCACTGCACGTTCGCGATCGAAAAGCCGGTGGCGCTCGAATCGCGGCAATGACACGCCGGTTCATGACGCTGGCCAGCCCGCCCCAGGCAGCGGTCGTGGTCAACGGCCATCCGGACATCGCAGCAGCACTCGGCGCGCACGGGGTGCAGCTCAAGGACAGCGATCTACGACCGGCGGACGCCAGGACATTCTTTCACCACGGCTGGATCGGATGTTCAGTACACACCATGGAGGAAGCCGGCACCGCGGTCGACCAGGGAGCCGATTACCTGATGGTGGGGACCATATTTCCAACATCATCCCACCCTGGCGGGACAGTTGGGGGACCGGAGCTAATTGCCGTTTGCGCCGGCCTGGGCGTGCCGGTCATAGCGATCGGTGGCATTACGCCGGATCGCATCGCGGAAGTGCGGAGAGCCGGGGCTTATGGCGTGGCCTCCATCTCGGCACTCTGGAGCGCCAGGGATCCCGCGGCCGCTACTGCCGAGTTCCTGCGATCGTGGGGCACCGAATGACCGAGCTCGACCTCACGATCAACGGCGAGCCTCGGAGAATTGCCGGCCCGGCCACCGTGGCGGACATGCTGACCGAGCTCGGCCTGGACCCGCGAACCGTCGTTGTCGAAGTGAACCGGGCGATCATCCGCCGCGGCAGCGTCACCGAGGTCACGCTGCGGAATGGCGATGCGGTAGAGCTGGTACACTTTGTTGGCGGTGGCTGAAACTTCAATGGATCGAGGAAATATGCTGCGCGCGACACTCACAGGATTCCTGACGCTGACAGTTGTTGCCTGTGCCAATCGGCCGGATCGGCAGATCATGCCGGTATCGGATGAGGTGACGTCAGAGGCCTACACCGTTGCCGTAGCCGAGCTCAAGCGTCTGCTGACTCCAAAAGCCGGAGTGGTCCTTCCCGTCGATTGGAGCAGTCGCATGTATCTCAATCCGACCGTCCTCCTGCCGCCGGCTGACTCAGCATCCGTCCCCCTCGAGCACACGCCGGAGTGGCTGGCTGAGATGGTCTCAAACGGAATCGTGCGGGGCGTGTGCGGAAAGGGCACGGCGGCGTGCCCCGATACCATTGCTCTGGTCTCGCTCGGTGTGCCCTGGACGCTGGGCGGCGATACCACGTTCGTCCGGGCCGGATATGTAGGAGAAATCCATAGTGAGCGCACGTTTGAAGGAATTTTCTACGTCATGACGATCGCCCATGACGAAGAAGGGACGCTTAAGGTAAAGGCAAAAACTCCTCCTGAAAACGTGACATTCAATAACTGACGCTGTCGATCAAGGTCATCAGCGTTGCATCTGAGGGGAAACGATGAGCAGCACGCTTGTATCCAGTGTAACCGCGACCGATCCGCGCCTGGTGATTGGCGGACAAACGTTCCAGTCACGCCTTCTAGTGGGCACCGGGAAGTATCGAAACAACCAGGAGATGATCCAGGCGCTCGAAGCATCAGGCGCCGATGTGGTGACCGTCGCGGTGCGCCGCGTCGATCTCGACCGGACCAAAGAGGAAGGCATACTGCATCATCTCGACCTCGAACGTTTCTTTCTGCTCGCGAACACGGCGGGGTGTTACACCGCCGAGGAAGCCATTCGATATGCCCGCCTTGCCCGGGAGGCCGGCTTCAACGAGTTCGTGAAACTTGAGGTCATCGGAGATCGCGAGACTTTACTCCCCGACGTCGCCGGGCTGCTGGCCGCCTCCCGCGTGCTGGCGAGCGAAGGCTTCAAGGTGATGGCATATACCAACGACGATCTCGTGACCGCGCTTCAGCTGGAAGATGCCGGCTGCGTGGCAGTGATGCCCCTTGCCTCTCCAATCGGCAGTGGATTGGGACTGCTCAATCCCTACAGTATCAGAACGATCAAGGCACGACTCTCAGTGCCTGTCATCGTGGATGCGGGCGTCGGGACGGCCTCAGATGCCTGCCTCACGATGGAACAGGGCGTCGACGGCATTCTCATGAACACGGCCATCGCCGAAGCGTCCGACCCCGTGGGCATGGCTCGGGCGATGGGTCTCGCGGTAGAAGCGGGCCGGCTCGCGCTTCTCGCCGGGCGCATGCCGCGCCGCGAAGTTGCCGTCCCGTCCAGTCCTACGCGGGGAATGCTCGGCTGAGAACGAGAGCGAAGGACACGCCGCCCGCCGGTTCGAGCGCGACAGCGGCGCGGCGAGCTGCCGTTCGAATCCTGGAATCCTGCCGGGCCGGCCGCATCTTTGAGCATGCCCTTGAGGATGCCACCCGATCGCTCGATGAACGCGATCGGCGACTCGCCCATGAGATCGCAGCGGGGGTTCTACGTCGGCAGAGCGCGCTCGACGCGATGCTGTCGCCGCTGGTGACTCGGGACTGGAGTGTGGTCCCCGAACCACTCCGGCAGATTCTCCGGGCAGGGGCGTACCAATTGACAGCGCTCGAGCGTGTCCCGGTCCATGCGGCGGTGGACACCAGCGTGTCGCTCGCGCGCGAGTCGAGCGGCGCGCGAGCGGCCGGGTTCGTGAACGCTGTGCTGAGAAAGTTGTCGGCACAGATGTCCCGGTCCGATGCGACTGACACCGACGCATCTGGCGTGGGGAGTTCCGACATTGCTGAGCGACCTGAAGGCGGGGAATTCAGAGAAGTCGTATCCAGGCTCGCCGCCCAGTTCTCCCACCCGGAGTGGCTGGTTGAGCGATGGATTCAGCGATTTGGCGCTGAAGAAACCACGTCGCTGCTCCGATGGAACGACACCCGGCCACGTCTGGCCGTACAAGCGGCGCGGGTGCCGCTCGACCAGTTGCTCGAACAGTGGCGGCACCAGGGTCATGAAGTGGAAGCTGCGCCGTTCGGCCAGGGCGTTTACGTGGATGCGCGCCGCCCTGATCAGCTCGCGGGATTCGAGACGGGAGACTTTCTCGTGCAGGATCCCGCGCAGGCGCTGGTCGCGCGGTTCGCGTCTGCGCCAGGCGTTCTCATGTATGATGCCTGCGCTGCGCCGGGCGGTAAATCGCTGGCGATGGCTCATCGCGGCGCCCGGGTCGTCGCGGCTGATATCAGCAGACTCAGAATTCAGAGGGTGCGTGAGAACACGGCGCGGGCGGGGAGCGGTCGAGAGCTGGTCATGGTTGCCGACGCCCTCCATCCGCCACTACGGCCGGTTGACGCCGTGCTGCTCGATGCGCCCTGTCTCGGCACTGGCACCTTTGCGCGGCACCCCGACGCGCGATGGCGGGTGACGCCTGGAGCGCTCGAGGGCCTGGCCATTCAGCAGCGAAACATGATGGATGCGCTGGCGCTGCAGGTGCGGCCCGGTGGGATGTTAGTTTACGCCACTTGCTCACTGGAACCAGAGGAGAACGAGTGTCAGGTGGACGCCTTTCTGACGCGCCATCCGAGCTTCCGGCGGGAGCCGAATCCGGACATCCCACCGGAGCTGGCCACGCCGGGGGGAGACCTGGTGATTCTCCCGCAGCGGCACCGGATGGACGGAGCGTACGCGGCGAGGCTTCGCCGGAACGCTCATTGAAATTTCGCCGGCATGAAGGACCCCCAGTTCTCAAGACAGTCCGGGGACGGCGATTGTTGCGAGGTTTCCTCATCATCGGCATGGCCATGGTGCTGGGCTATCTCGTTTCCGCATTCTGGCTTTTCCCCGCTCCCATTTTCTCGCGCGATCTCCGGGTTCCCCGCGTGCTGGACGAAGGCATCACGGAAGCCCAGGCCGATCTCACGAAGACGGGGTTCCGGATAAAGATCGCCGCTGAGGAGCCCGATCCCAGAGTAGTCAGGGGACGAGTCGTGTGGCAGGACCCGCCGCCGGGAACGACGCTCGCCAGCGGCAGCACGGTGGAGCTGACGCCGAGCAGTGGACCGGCCCAGATCCTGGTGCCTGACGTGATCAACTTCGACGCGGGAGACGCCCGCAAGGTTCTCCTGGCGGCGGGACTCACGATCGGCTCGGAGGATTCAGTGCAGTCCAGCGCGCCGACTGGTGTCGTAGTTCAGACGCGTCCGGCTGGGGGTGCCGCCCGCGACGGCGGCTCACCGGTCTCGCTGGTGCTGAGCAGTGGTCCTCCTCCTACCGGGGTTCCCAGCGTGGTGGGAATGACACTCGAGGATGCTCGCCGCGTCGTGGAGCGGCTCGGCCTCACGGTGGGTGCGATTCGGGTCCTGACGAATCCGGGAGCCGCCGGCGTCGTGCTGGAACAGCGACCGGCCGCCGGCGCGCGACTGGTGCGCGGCAGCCGGGTAGACATCGTGATCAGCGGGAAAGAGGATTCATGAATCCGCGCATCGCTCCCAGCGTGCTGAGCGCCGACCTCGGTCGTCTCCGTGAAGCGGTGGCTCAAGCCGCCGCCGGTGGAGCCTCCTGGATTCACGTCGACGTCATGGATGGATTGTTCGTCCCCAATCTCACGTTCGGCGCGCCAGTTATCCGGGCGCTCCGCTCGGTAACCGATCTCCCGCTCGATGTTCATCTCATGGTCCGCGAGCCGGAGAAATACATCGCCGAGTTCGCCGATGCCGGAGCCTCGGTTTTTACTTTCCACGCCGAAGCGACCGTGCACGTCCAGCGACATCTCGCCATGGTGCGGGAACGGGGGATGAAGGCGGGGCTCGCGATCAATCCTTCAACCCCGGTATCGATGGTTTCCGAAGTCCTCGACGACATGGACCTGTTGCTGGTCATGTCGGTGAACCCGGGCTTCGGCGGACAATCATATATCCCGGGGTCCACGGGCAAGATTCGCCGATCGCGAGCGATGCTCGAGAATCATGGGTCGAGCGCCGTGCTGGAAGTTGATGGCGGCATTACCGTGGATACCATTGAAAAAGCCTGGAGTGCCGGCGCCGACACCTTTGTCGCGGGGACGGCGGTGTTTGGTGAAAAGGATCCAGCCGGGGCTGTCCGTGCCCTGCTGGCGAAGTGTCGAACAGTCGTCTGACCTCCCGAGACGCTGTCACATGCCTGGTGAGGATTGAATGTCTCGACAATGGATTGTGGTTCTCCTTATACTCGGCGGGCTGGTCGCCGGCGCAACAGCGCTCTCCCGGTTTGGCGGAAGCATCGAACGGGTCGAGGTGGGCTCCCGTATGCCGGATTTCCGGCTGACCGATTCGAGAACCGGAGATTCGCTTTCGCTTAATGAGAAATACAAGGGCACGGTGACGCTGGTGAATATCTGGGCCACCTGGTGTGTGCCCTGCCGGACTGAGATGCCGTCGATGGAGAAGGTTTACACCGATCTCAAGGACAGCGGATTCAACATCGCCGCCGTCAGCATCGATGAGGATGCCGATGATGTGGTCAACAGTTTCGCCGCGGACCTGGGACTCACGTTCGATATCCTGCATGATCGCAGCACCGCGATCCAGAAAGTCTACCAGACGACCGGAGTTCCCGAGAGCTTTCTCGTGGGGAAGGACGGAATCATTGTCCGGCGGGTCATCGGCGCGCACGATTGGAGTTCTCCGGTGAACCGGGCCCTGATTGAGCGCCTTCTGCAGGAGCCGGGCACGCAATCCGGCATCGCCCGGCGGCAATGATCCGGTATCTGCTGGCGATCGAAACGTCATGTGATGAGACCTCGGCGTCGGTGCTCGAGTCCGCGGCCGACGGGAAAGCGACGCTCAAGAGCCTGATCATTCTTTCCCAGGATATCCATGCCGTGTTTGGCGGCGTTGTGCCGGAGCTGGCCAGCCGGGCTCACCTTCGCACCATCACGACTGTGGTCGATCGTGCGCTGGAAAATGCCGGCATGACGATGGCGGACATCAACGCGGTTGCGGTAACAGCGGGGCCGGGACTCGTGGGGGCCCTCCTGGTGGGAGTCATGTACGGCAAGAGCCTCGCGTTCGCCAACGAGATCCCGCTGCTCGGGGTGCATCACCTCGAGGGTCATCTCTTCGCCGCAACACTGGAACAGCCGGATTTTTCGCCGCCGTTCGCGGCACTGCTGGTCAGCGGCGGGCACACCATGCTGCTCGATGTACCGGCCTGGGGTGAGTATCGCCTGCTTGGGCAGACGAGAGATGACGCGGCCGGCGAGGCGTTCGATAAAGTTGCCACGCTGCTGGGCCTGGGTTATCCCGGGGGCCCGCTCATCGAAAAACTTGCGGCAACCGGCGATCCCGGCCGATTCTCATTTCCGCGTCCTATGCTCCGGGAACTGGACCGGGAAGGAAGCGCGCAGTACGAGTTCTCGTTCAGCGGGCTCAAGACGGCCGTGCTCCGCGCGACCCGTGCCTCGACGGATCTCGACCGGGATCGCCCTCATCTTGCGCGTGGGTTCCAGGATGCGGTGCTCGATGTGCTGGTAGAAAAGACGGCGCACGCGGTTGAATCGCTCGGCTATCCCACCGCCATGGTTGGTGGTGGTGTCGCGTGCAACCGTGAACTGGTGCGGCGGCTGGAGCAACGGCTTGCCGGCAGGGCCAGGGTGGTGGCCGCGACGCCGCGGCTCAATACGGACAATGCGGCGATGATCGGTGCGGCGGGAGTCTGGCGGCTCGCTCGCGGTGAACGGAGCGGGCTCGATCTGGAAGCGCGAGCCGATCTGCCATTTCCCGGCCTCCTGATTCCGCAATCAGCCTAGCAGTCCTTACATCAAGGAAGACTATGGACGTTTATCCATTCATTCTCAAGCTTGGTCCGCTCGAAATCACCGGCTACGGGATCATGATGATGGTCGGTTTTCTGGCCGGCGGCTGGCTCATGACCCTGGAGCTTCGCCGGCGCGGATTCCGGGAAGACTACGCCGCTGAGATCACGATCGCCGCCGTCATCGGTGGCGTTATCGGGGCCAAACTCTGGTACGTGGCGCTGACGCATGATCTGAACGCGCTCTGGTCCCGCGGCGGTCTGGTATGGTACGGCGGATTCATCGGGGGCTGTATCGGCGTGGCATTGAATGGCTGGCGATTGCGCGTGCCGGTCCGGTGGACCGCCCACGTCGTCGCGCCTGCGCTGGCAGCGGCTTACGCTCTGGGTCGCGTCGGATGCTTCATGGTCAACGACGATTACGGGCTTCCCACCAGCCTTCCCTGGGGAATTCGTTTTCGGCAGGGACTACCCCCTTCAACGGCCGAGAACCTCCACTCGCTCTTCCGGATTCCCATTCCGGAAGGGGTTGATCCCACGACCGTCATGGCCGTCCACCCTACGCAGTTGTATGAGACGACGGCGATGCTGATCGTGTTCATGATATTGTGGCGCCTTCGAAAGAAGGCCTGGGGCACCGGCGCCCTCTTCGGGGTCTACATGATGTTCGCCGGCATTGAACGCTTTCTCGTCGAATTCGTTCGCGCGAAGGACGACCGTTTTCTCGGCGGATTCACCATCGCGCAGCTTACCAGCGTGGTTGTCTTCGCGATCGGTGCCCTTGTCTGGACGCGGCTTAAGAACGCGTCGGAAGCGAATCCTGGTGAATACCTGGCCAACCGTCAGTCGGCTCCCGCCGTCGATCCTTCGACAGCGAGCTAAGTTGTTGGGCTTGAACAGACTTGCAGCGTGATGGCCGCTCGTGTCAAAAAGTTATTCGGTTCAGCGCGCCAGAATGAGCCGTGAATTTTTGGTAAGCTGCTGCGAGTGTTAGAGTTACGTTCTTCACAATCGGCGGCACTTCGTTTGCTTTTACCGGTCCCGTCGTCCGGCAGCATCGGACCCGGTAAGTGGCAGGTCGAAGAAGAGTGGAGCGGACACTTCTGTCCGTATCCGTAAACTCAGGGGGCGG
>JBDTQP010000001.1:0-39462 GCA_039932125.1 Gemmatimonadota bacterium | reverse complement strand
ATGTCACCGGGTTACCGGTGATCCCGGTTCCGCTCACGGTTGCGGTCAGCGAGTTAGCACCGCTGGCCGAGCCGAGCGTCCAGTCGCCGACACGGGCGACGCCCTGCGCATCCGTCACCTGGACCGCACCGGTGACGCTGCCGCCGCCGCTGCCGAGTGTGAATGTTACCATGGCGCCGGCTACCGGATTGCCGCTCCCATCGAGGACCAGCACCGAGGGAGCAACGCCAACCGATGCGCCAGCGTTGGCCGACTGGTTGTCCCCGTCGTTCACGCTGACCATTGCTGCGGAACCGGCCGTGACATCGATGGTCGAGGAAAGAACCGGGACGTAGCCCGGCGAAGTGAAGCTCAATGTCCGCTGCCCGACCGTGCCCGAAATAGTCAGGTTCGTAAAGGTCGCCTGCCCATTGGCGTCAGTCGAGACCGTCAATGTTCCACCAAGTGTCCCACCGCCACTTTGGATCGCCACGGTCACCGGCACGCCGGCCTGCTGGAGCGGTGGACCCGCGTTCGGTCCGAGCAGCTGGATAACGGCAGGCTGCCCGAAGGGAACGCCGTTCGCCACGGTCGAAGATGGCGCGGTCGAGAGCGACAGTTCCGGCTGCGCGACCGGCTGCGAGTTCGCCGTGAAGGTCACCGGCTTCGACGGCAGACCGGCAGCGGTAGCCGTGAGCATGTTGATTCCAGCAATTGCGCCAAGCGTCCAGCTTCCGACCGTCGCGATGCCCTGGGCGTTGGTTGAAGCCGGCGAACCGGTGACCGAACCACCGCCACCAGCAACCGAGAATGTGACCGACTGATTCAGAACAGGATTGCCGTACTGGTCCGCCACGCGTACCGATGGGTTAATCGGAAGCGCCTGACCGGGTGCCCCGGTCTGGCCGTTGCCGGCTTGAATTACGATTGTATCGGGACTCGCGGCCACTACGCTGGCGTTGAAGACGCCAAACACCTGCTTGGTGCCATCGGCGGCGACGGCGCGAACTTCGATTGCCTGCGGTACGCCCGCAACCGTGCCCATGCGCCAGATTTCCGCCGCAATACCATTCACGTCCGTGAGGGCAGTCCCGGCGAACACACTGCCGCCGCCGGCGGTCACCACGAAATTGACGATCTGGTTCTGCAGCGGCTGACTGTTGACGTCAGTTGCCAGCACCTTGAGCGGCAGCGCAAGCTCGGCCCCGGCCTGGCCGACCTGGTTGTTTCCCGAGAAAATCGAGAAACTGACCTGCGAGCCTCCGGAGGTGGGGTCCATGCTGGTGTCGGTACACGACGCCAGGGCCCAGGCAACGATGAGCGGAAACAGGCGGAAATACCGGCGCATCTCCATGCGAACTCCAAAGGTGCAAGGTCTGCTCAGAACCCACGAAAAGCGTAGTCTGCCATCATTCAGCACGTGACGGGCCAGATATCGGGTCAGACCGGGATGAATGGCCACATGTAAATCCTGAAACCACAGAAGCTTATTGCGGCAGGCAAACGGGGTGTTGAGGCGGTCTGTCGTGCAGCACCTACACTGTGGTACAACCTCGGCACAATTCCCCCGCAGGGGCCTCTGGACGCTTACCCCGGAAGCTCGAGGAAGACGTCAACAACAACCGGATCAAAGTGAAATCCGGACCCGCTGAGGATCTCAACCCTGGTCTCTTCAAGGGACCACGCCGCTCGGTAGGGTCGGGCGTGAGTCAGCGCATCATAGACGTCGGCGACCGCAACCAGGCGAGCCTCGAGCGGAATCGCGTCGCCCTTCACGCCACCTGGGTAGCCGGTTCCATCCCACCACTCGTGGTGATTGAGGGCAATGGTCTCCGCCATTTGGATAAGCGGAGACTGTCCCCCCATGAGGATCCGGGCGCCAATCGTTGTATGCGTTTTCATCACGTCCATCTCGTCCTCCGTCAGCCGGCCCGGCTTGAGGAGAATGGAATCGGGGATACCGATCTTCCCGACATCGTGGAGCGGGGAGGACCATCGCAGCAGTTCAAGCGTAGCGTGATCGAGTCCCATTCCCCGCCCGATCGCCACGGCGAGTGAAGCTACGCGCCTGGTGTGCTGCCCGGTCTCATCGTCGCGATACTCCGCCGCTTCAGAGAGCCGCTGCAGTACTTCCACTCGCGCTTCCTCCAACTCCCTCGTCCGGGCCGCCACCCGGAACTCGAGGTTCTGATTCTGCTCCTGCAGCAGCAGGTAGAGAAATCTCGTTTCCAGCAGGTTCTCGATCCGGAGCAGGACCTCGGTCATGTCGAAGGGCTTGAGGATGAAATCCTTGGCCCCACTGGACAGCGCCCGCTGGCGGGCTTCGAATCGCATGTCGCCGGTGAGAATCAGAATCGGCAGGTAGGTATCGTCCGGCATGAGCGGGCTGAGCTGCTCAAGGACCGCAAAACCGTCCATGATGGGCATGCTCAGATCAAGCAGAATGAGATCGGGATCAAACTCCTGTACCAGCGGACGTGCTTCGGTCGAATTCGTGGTACCGCGAACATTGGAGTATCCAGCTGCCTGGAGCATGCGGGTGAGCACGTCAACATTTCCCTGCTCATCGTCCACGATGAGGATTCTGGCGACCTTGGGGTCGTTATGCATACCACTCATGTCCGGTTCCAGTCACAGGTCCATCCCGGTTATGCGCTCTTTCGATCCCACGACCAGGAAAACGTGACAGTTAGCTCTCATGGGCCGGCAACAGCATCGTTAGCCGGGTATCCCGAATTCAGCAACGAAGTGAGCCGGGAATATAGGTGACATCGATGACAAATCGACAACAGAGATCCGATGAATATTTTGCAAGCCAGGTGATCGGGAGATACAATCCGGGGCACCTTGCGAGTCGATTCCTACACGCTTCTCCTCTATCGTCATGATTCAACAATACCTGAAACTCTTTGCCCACACGGAGTGGGCCGACCTGGAAGTCCTGGCTGTGTTACGCGGCTCGGATACCATCGAACCCGCCTGCCTCGAGCTGTTCGCGCACATCCTCGGCGCCGAGCATGTCTGGCTTGCCCGGCTACGGGACGAGAAGGCGTCGGTCGCCGTATGGCCGTCCCTCACGCTCGACCAGTGCGCCGCCCTGGCGATGGAGAATCACCGGGGATTTGTCGATTTCATCGGGAGACTCGCCGGGGACGATGACCAGCGTCTGGTGGACTATCGCAACTCGGCGGGTAGAGATTTCCGATCTACCATCCAGGATATCCTGCTGCATGTGGCGTTGCACGGAGCTTACCACCGGGGGCAGATCGCCCTGGCGATGCGGCGCGGCGGGGTGGCCCCGGCTCCCACCGATTACATCGGATTTGTGCGCGGAAGTCCAGCGGCCGTCCGCCAGAGTAAGCCTTCCTGAACGGCGGAGGGAATCGATGATGACGGTGGTTCATCGCGACCATCTGGCGTCCGGCTCCCGGATGGGCGATGTTGCATGAAACATCGCCACTTTCGCGAGGGTAGATGAACCGTCGAGATCTCGTGCAATTGCTGGGATCGCTGGTAGGAAGTGCTGGCCTGAGCTCGATGACAGCGGACCAGCTTTTCGCCAGAGGCCAGGCGATCAATGCTCGCATGCCGCCGGGAAATGGTCGAGGGCCATTCACTCCGCATCAGTTCGATACGGTGGGCCGGGTGACAGACCTGATCATCCCGGCAACCGATACGCCTGGCGCACTCGAAGCCGGGGTTCCCGGGTTTATCGCCATCATTGTGGGAGAGTGGTACACGGCGCCAGACCGGGACCGTTTCATGGCGGGCCTCGCCGACCTGGATGCCAGAAGCAACCAGGACTCCGGCCGGGATTTTGTGAGCGGCAGCGAAGCCGATCAGACCAGGCTGCTTCAGATTCTGGACGATGAGGTTTCCCTCCTCCGGGCGCAAAACGGTAAACTCGACAACAACTTCTTTCACCGCATCAAGGGCCTGACCCTGTACGGCTACTACACCTCTGAGATCGGCATGACCAGGGAGCTGCACTACCAGGTCATCCCCGGACGCTACGATCCCTGTTCGCGGCCATGAGGTCTGCACCACGCCACCGTTCCCCACTCCAGTTCGCTGGGAGTCTGATGTCCAATGCGAAATGACTCATTTGACGCGATCGTCGTCGGTTCCGGAATCAGCGGCGGCTGGGCTGCGAAAGAGCTGACGGAAAAAGGCCTGCGAACGCTGGTCCTCGAAGCCGGCGGTCCGATCGATCCCGGAACCGACTTTGTCGAGCACGTGCAGCCCTGGCAGCTGCACTACCAGGGGTTCGGCGACCGCATCGCATTGGAACGGGATCAGTTCATTCAGAAGCACTGCTACGCCTGCGATGAGTGGAGTGGCAAGTTCTTTGTGAACGACCGGGACAATCCGTACACGTTCGACAAGACGCAGCCTTTTCACTGGATTCGAGGCCGGCAGGTTGGCGGGCGGTCCATCATGTGGGGACGCCAGGTCTATCGCTGGAGTGATCTCGATTTCGAAGCAAACTCGCGAGATGGTTTCGGCGTGGACTGGCCCATTCGGTACGCGGACATCGCTCCATGGTACGATTACGTCGAGCAGTTCATCGGCATCAGCGGTGAGCGGCTCGGTCTTCCCCAGCTTCCGGACGGCCAGTTCCTCCCGCCCATGGCTCTCAACTGTGCGGAGAAAGCGGTTCGCGAGCGGCTCGCGGGACAATTCGACGGTGAGCGAGTACTGACGATCGGCCGTTGTGCCATCCTCACTCAGGCCCACGGCGGGCGCGCGCCGTGTCACTACTGCGGTCCGTGCGAGCGTGGGTGCATCACCTTCTCCTATTTCAACAGCCTTGGAGTCACCCTTCCCGCCGCCGCGGCTACTGGCCGGCTGACGCTACGCCCGTGGAGCGTCGTGCACAGCGTCCTTTACGATGAGGCCAGGGGACGCGC
Organism: Gemmatimonadota bacterium; assembly: GCA_039932125.1. Lineage (GTDB taxonomy): Bacteria > Gemmatimonadota > Gemmatimonadetes > Gemmatimonadales > GWC2-71-9 > DASYPP01. Next base: position 34,573 of record JBDTQP010000001.1, on the reverse strand, counting down.
CAGCGGCGTGCGTGTCATTGACGCCCGGACAAAAGAGGAGACGGTCTTCTCCGCCCGGGTGGTTTTCCTCTGTGCGTCCGCGCTGGAATCCACCAGGATTCTGCTCAATTCCAGAACACCACGCTTCCCGGACGGACTGGCAAACTCGAGCGGTGAACTGGGCCGAAACCTGATGGACCACTGCATGGGTGGTGGTGCCCACGGCCGGTTGCCGGATATCAGGGAGGCAAACTCCGCTGGCCGTCGCCCGAACGGGATCTACATTCCACGTTTCCAAAATGTGAACCGGCAGCATCCTGATTTCCTTCGGGGCTATGCCTTCCAGGGAGGCGGCTGGCAGGATGGCTGGGGACGGGGCAACGATATGCCCGGCTTCGGCAAAGATTTCAAGACGGCCCTGCGGACCCCGGGCGGCTGGGGCTTCAGCTTCTACGGATTCGGTGAGTGCCTTCCGCGCCCCACCAATTATGTAGAGATTGATGAACACCAGGTGGACGCCTGGGGCGTACCGGCTTTGCGAATTCACTGTGAGTGGAGCGACAACGAGCGGAAGTTGCTCCAGGATATGTCGGTCACGGCGGCCGAGATGCTCGAAGCCACCGGCGTCAAGGACGTGGTCGCTCACGTGGATGACAACCCGCCGGGACTCACGATCCATGAGATGGGGACTGCACGGATGGGCCGGAACCCTCGCACCTCGGTCCTGAACAGCCACAACCAGGCACACGACGTGAAAAATCTGTTCGTGACCGATGGCGCCTGCATGACCTCCTCGGCCAATCAGAACCCGTCAATAACTTATATGGCACTCACCGCTCGCGCGGTCGCCTATTCGGTCGACCAGATGAAACGGAACGAGCTGTAGTTAGTCTACACGGAATCCCGTGGGCGAGAGGGATTCACGACAGCGTACCCAGCCCTGTGATCGAGGACTCATGACCTCACGACGAACCTTTGTGCGGACCGGAACCGGCGCTCTCGCCGCCACAATGCTCCCCCGATGGAGCTGGCCCACCAGGTACCCGCGCACCCTCGAACGGATTGGCGTGCAGCTGTATACCGTACGAGCGGAGATGGCGCGCGATCTCGAAGGCACGCTCGCGCGTGTCGCCGAGATCGGGTATAAAGAGGTGGAGTTCGCCGGCTACTTCGATCGCTCGCCGGAACAGATCCGGACCATCCTCGATGGACTGGGACTGAGCGCCCCTTCCGGTCACATGGCATTCGAGGAGCTGGGAGACGGCTGGTCGCGCGTGCTGGACCGTGCCCGGTCGATCGGGCACGAATACGTGGTGATTGCCTGGACGCCTGAAGAAGCCCGCCGAACCATGGATGACTGGAAACGGATCGCCGACAAGTTCAACCGGGCAGGAGAAGAAACCCGGCGGGCAGGCCTCACCTTCGCGTACCACAATCACAATTTCGAGTTCGTTCCCATCGATGGCAAAGTCCCCTTTGACATGCTCCTGCAGCGCACCGACCCCGCCATGGTCAAGCTGGAAATGGATCTCTACTGGCTCACGCTCGCGGGTGGTGATCCGTTCACCTACTTCCGCCAGTACCCGGGCCGGTTTCCGATGGTTCATGTCAAGGACCTGAAGCGCGGCGCGCCACAACCCATGGTGGACGTCGGCGCAGGCGACATCGACTTCCGGCGGATCTTTGCCCAGAGTGAAGCTGCCGGCATCAAGCATTATTTCGTGGAGCATGACGAGCCTGCTTCGCCATTTGACTCGATCAGCGCGAGTTATCGCTATCTCCGGCGGCTGGAGTTCTGAACCGCGTGTTTCCGCCCAGTCTGATCGCCGATTCGCCGCCCCGCGCGATGGCAGCATGACCATGACACGACGGGACATGATGCTGGCCTCCGCCGCCGCACTCGCTGGCTCACGGCTCGGCCACCCATCAGCCGGAGCCCATTCGATTGCGCCGCCAGGATTCAGGCAGTCGGTTTCGCGGTGGCCTTTCGAGTCCATACCTCTGCCGGAGTTCGCCCGGCGGGCCAAGGCGATGGGCCTCGCCGCGATCGACTTGCTTCAACCGGATGAATGGCCTGTCGTTGCCGACGCGGGGCTCGTCTGCTCCATGGGCTATCCGGCCAGGCGTGACGACTTTATCGCGACGGGGTTCAACGATCGGGCGAATCACCCAATGTTACTGAAAGAACTCGAAGCGACGCTTCCCAGGGCCGCGCGCGCGGGAGTGCCGAACGTCATAACCATGTTCGGGAACCGGCGAGGCCGGAGCGATGCGGAAGGAATCGGCAACTGCGTTGCCGGCCTCCGCCAGATCGCACCCGCAGCAGAAGAGCTGGGAGTTACGATCTGCGTCGAGCTGCTCAACAGCAAGGTTGATCATGCCGATTACATGGGAGACCACACCGCATTCGGCGTCGCTGTGCTCAAGGCGATCGACTCGCCTCGCATCAAGCTCCTCTACGATATTTACCACATGCAGATCATGGAAGGTGACGTGATCCGCACCATCCGGGACAACGCCGCCTTCATCGGTCACTACCACACCGGCGGAGTTCCCGGTCGCCACGAAATCGACGGCACCCAGGAGCTCAACTACAGCGCCGTTGCCCGCGCCATCTCGGCAACCGGTTTTACCGGCTACCTGGCGCACGAGTTCATGCCGACAAAGGAACCGTTGACCTCGCTCCGGGAGGCAGTGGAGATTTGTGAGAGGTAGCGCGGCGGGGCGAAGATGAAGGATAATCGGCAATCGAAGCCAGCCTGACTCATTAGCACACTTCAAGGACCCAGATGCGCGCACGTTCAAAGACCTATGACGTCTGTATTGTTGGTTCCGGCGCCGGCGGCGGCATGGCGGCCAAGGTACTCACGGAAGCTGGTGCCGACGTCATCATGCTCGAAGCCGGCCAGATGTGGGACAATACCACGGATTCCACGATGCTCATGTGGCCGTATGAATCGCCGCGCCGTGGCGCGTCAACCCCGGCCCAGAACTTCGGCGAGTTCGACGCCGGACTCGGTGGATGGTCGCTCCCCGGCGAGCCCTATACTCGGGCCCCGGGTGAGAAGTTCGACTGGTTCCGTGTGCGCATGCTGGGGGGGCGGACAAACCACTGGGGACGTATTTCGCTCCGGTTTGGCCCCAATGACTTTCGCCGGAAGAGCCTCGATGGACTGGGGGACGACTGGCCGATCACCTACGATGAGATCAAGCCCTATTACGATCGCATCGATGACCTCATCGGGATCTATGGGAGCAAGGAAGGGATCTTCAACGAGCCCGATGGGCATTTTCTGCCCGCACCGAGGCCGCGCTGCTACGAGCTCCTGGTCAAGAAAGCGGCCGACAAACTCAAGGTGACCTGCATTCCCGGCCGGCTTTCGATTCTCACCCAGCCGCATAATGGCCGGCCCGCTTGCCATTATTGCGGCCAGTGCGGCCGCGGCTGCAAGACCAACTCCAATTTTTCTTCGACCAATGTGCTGATCCCACCAGCCAGGGCAACCGGGAAACTGACCCTGGTCACGGGCGCCATGGCGCGAGAGGTCACCACCGATGCACGGGGGCTCGCCACCGGTGTCTCCTATATCGACAAGGCGACCGGAGAAGACATCCATGTGGACGCGAAAATCGTCGTGCTGGCGGCCAGCGCATGTGAGACAGCTCGCCTGCTGCTCAACTCACGCTCCTCGCGTTTTCCGCAGGGCCTGGCCAATGGGAGCGGGGTGGTCGGGAAGTACCTCACGGATACGACCGGCACCGATGTCGCCGGTTTCATACCCGCAATGATGGACCATGTCCCCCACAACGAGGATGGCACCGGCGGCAACCACGTCTACATGCCGTGGTGGGTAGACAACAAGACGCTCGATTTTCCGCGGGGCTATCACATAGAGGTGTGGGGCGGATTGTATCCGCCGGCGTACGGCTTTATGGGTGGCATCCAGGAATACCCTGAGGGCGGCGGGTACGGGGCTTCGCTCAAGAATCAATACCGCAAATACTACGGCGCGACCGTCGGCTTCTCCGGCCGCGGCGAAATGATCCCCAACGAAAACTCCTACTGCGAGATTGACTCCAATGTGGTGGATCGCTGGGGCATACCAGTGCTCCGTTTTCACTGGAAGTGGAGCGACTACGAGTATAAGCAGGTGAAGCACATGCAGGAGACGTTCCGGTCACTGATCGCCGAAATGGGTGGCAAGGTGTTCGACCCGATGCCGTCCGCGGATCATGGCTATGGCATCGCGAATGGCGGGAGCATCATTCACGAGCTCGGTGTGGTTCGCATGGGTAACAACCCGGGATCGTCGGTGCTCAACAAGTACTGCCAGGCTCACGAGGTGAAGAATCTCTTCGTTACCGATGGCGGACCTTTTGTCTCCCAGGCAGACAAGAACCCCACGTGGACCATTCTCGCGCTTGCGATGCGGACGAGCGAGTACATCGTCTCCCAGCGCAAAGCCGGAAGTATCTAGCTCATGGATTCACCAGACTCGCTGCAACGCATGTCGCAGAGTGCGTATCCCAGCGTGAGCGTGAACAACAACCAGGAGTATCGGACATGACTGAGCCCACCAGGCGCGAAATCCTCGGGTTGATGGCGCTGACGCCGCTGACGGCACTCAATTGGAAGCCGGAGTCGATCGTTCGCGCGCGGGACTTCGTGACCGGGGTCCGGAAGACCGCCGCTGAAACTGGTCTCCCCTACGAGCCTGCATTTTTCACGGCGCACGAGTATGCAACGGTCTCGGCGCTGGCGGATCTTATCATTCCGAGGGACGAGCGATCCGGCAGCGCCACGGAATCGGGCGCGCCCGAGTTCATGGATTTCATGTTGAACGATCGACCGGATAGCCAGGTAGCTGTTCGTGGCGGACTTGCCTGGATCGACAACGAATGTCATCACCGGTTCGGCAAGGCCTTCGTAGACTCAACTCCCGCTGAGCGGGCCAGCCTGGCCGACGATCTCGCCTGGCCGGAGAAAGCCCGGCCGGAACTGAGCCATGGCGTCGCCTTCTTCAGCCGGTTCCGGGACATGACGGCGTCCGCCTTCTTCTCCAGCAAGTTGGGTGTCGAAGACCTTCAGTACAAAGGCAACACCTTCGTGACCGAATGGAATGGGTGTCCTCCCGAAGCGCTCGCCAAGCTGGGCGTCAGCTATTCCTGAGTTTGCCTGGCGAGTCCCGGCAGACACTCTCTGACTTCTTCACGAGACACTATGTCCGAACAGCGGCTGGGCGTCGGTTTCATCGGCTCCGGATTCATCACCCGTTTTCATATGCAGTCTTTCACCGCGGTCCGCGATGCCGATGTGCTGGGCGTCTGGAGCCCGAACGCTCGCCGTGCGGCTGACACTGCCGCATTTGCCCGCGGCCTCGACCTCGGCAAGACCAGGGCCTACGCCTCCATTGCGGACATGGTCGCCGATCCGGCCATAAACGCGATCTGGCTCTGCGGTCCCAATCAGGCCCGCATCGAGAATGTGGAAGAGATCGTCGACACCATCGAGCGCGGTCGCGGCGAGCTTCGAGGCCTCGCGAGCGAGAAGCCGCTCGCCAGAAACGTCGCCGAGGCCAAGCGGGTCATGGCCCTCGTCAAGCGTGTCGGACTCAAGACCGGCTACCTGGAGAATCAGCTCTTCGCTCCCGCGGTCACCCGGGGCCGGGACATCATCTGGGCTCGTGGCGCCGCCCTGACCGGGAGGCCTTACCTGGCGCGAGCCGCCGAGGAGCACAGTGGCCCACACATGCCGTGGTTCTGGCAGGGGAACCTCCAGGGTGGCGGCGTGCTCAACGACATGATGTGCCACTCGGTCGAGGTCGTGCGCTTTCTGCTGACACCGCCCGGGGCTCCCCGTTCGTCGATTCGGCCGGTGCGCTTGAGCGCGCGGATCGCGAGCCTGAAGTGGAGCCGGCCCGAGTACGCGAAGAAGCTGAGTAAGACCATGGGGAAAGAGATTGACTACACGAAACATCCCTCGGAGGATTTTGCCAGCCTCTCGCTCGAGTTGGAAGATGAGAACGGCACGCCCCTCATGGCGGAGGCGAGCACGTCGTGGAGTTATGTGGGGGCCGGGCTCCGGCTCTCAGCCGAGCTCCTGGGGCCGGAGTATTCGATGAGCTGGAACTCGCTGCAAAGCGAGCTCAATTTATTCTTCAGTAGAGAGGTAAAAGGAAAATCAGGCGAGGACCTGGTGGAGAAACAGAATGCCGAGATGGGATTGATGCCCGTGGTTCCCAATGAAGCCGCCGCCTACGGCTACGAGGCCGAGAACCGGCATTTTGTCCGCGCCTTCCTGGGGAAAGAGGAGCCCCGCCTGACGTTCGAGGATGGCTACGAAGTGGTTAGAATTCTCATGGCGGGATACATGGCGGCTGAGACCGGAAAGACGGTTGAGTTTCCGCCTCGTGGACTTGAGAGTTTTGTGCCTGCGGTGGCGCGGGGCACGTGGCAGCCGGGCACGACCAGGCGCTAGATCCACCCGTCGCCCATCATTGACGCCCAGCTGCCCTTTACGGAAGCGGCCGATCGAGCGGCCGATAATTTACATCCAGGATGCCCAGGCGCTCCAGCTCCGGTCTCAGACGGACCAGGAAATCGGGGAAGTTTTTTCGGTCGACTGGCGTCCACAGCGCCTCGGCGAGCGCGATCATCCGGGGAAACGCCATGTACTCGACCTGCTTGGGATCCTTGATGTATTCGGTCCAGACCTGGGCCTGGGCGCCCAGGATGTGCTTGCGGAACTCGGGCTCGAGCGTCGGAGGCATGGGATCGAAAGCATAGACGGTATCGAGAGGCGTGAAGCCCCCGATTGCCAGTGGTTCGCTCGACCGGTCGCGAGACTGATAGTGGTCGAGATAGGTGTGACTCCCAGGTGCCATGACGACGTCGTGCCCCGCCCGTGCCGCGGTGATTCCTCCGCTCACGCCCCGCCATGACATGACCGTCGCGTTTGGGGCCAGTCCGCCCTGCAGGATCTCATCCCAGCCGACCAGTCTACGCCCGTGAGCGTTCAGGAAAGTATCCATGCGATGGATAAACCAGCTCTGTAACGCGTCTTCATCCTTGATATGCAGTTCGCGCATCCGCTGCTGCACGCGTGCGTTGGTCTGCCACTGCCGCTTCAGTGCCTCGTCGCCGCCGATGTGAATGAATGGCCCGGGGAAAAGCTCCATCACCTCCGACAGCACATTCTGCATGAAGGTGATGGTGCTCTCTTCGACATTCATGATGGTCGCCGTGACGCCCCAGGAGGTCCAGACATCGACGGTGTCGCCGGTGACACCCAGCTCTGGATAGGCCGCGATGGCGGCCTGGGAATGCCCCGGCATCTCGATCTCGGGGACGATATTGATATATCGGTCCCTGGCGTACGCGACGATTTCCCGGATGTCATCCTGGGTGTAGAAGCCGCCATGCGGCTGGCCATCGAAGACCCAGCGGCTCTGGTCCTCGGTGGCCCGGCCGACCAGCGTCTGCTTCCGCCAGGCGCCTACCTGCGTCAGCCGTGGATATCGTTTGATCTCGATTCTCCATCCCTGGTCCTCGGTCAGGTGCCAGTGAAAGGAGTTGAGTTTCTGGAGCGCCAGGAGATCGATGTATTTCTTGACGAACTCCTTGGGCATGAAATGCCGGCAGACATCGAGGTGCGCGCCCCGCCAGGCGAATCGTGGATAATCTTCGATCAACACGGCGGGCGCGATCCAGGCTACTCCCATGACGGGGGCGCTCCGGAAAATCGCCGGCGGGAGCAGCTGGCGGAGACTCTGGAGGCCGTAGAATATGCCCGCGTCTTCCGGAGCGGTGATGGTCACCCGGTTGTCCTGGACCGCGAGACGATACCCTTCGGGCCCCAGCTGCCGGAGCGAGCTGTCCCGCTCGAGCACAATCGCGCTGCCGGTCGGGGGGCCCACTCGGACATCGAACGGATAGCCGGTGGCGGGCCGGAGATAATCCGAGAGCTGCCGCCCGAGACCCTGAGACGCCGAATCGGTCCAGATGACCGTGAGGGGCGTCAGCAGAAAATCACCCGTCGCGGCGCTGACACTCACCGGGCGTGGAATGATCGAGATGTCAGGCGGATCATCCGGCCCGCCTGTCATCGCGAGGAGCAACAGTGCCTCCAGGATCACGAGCGACCTCGTGCAGCATTGTGATTGCGCATGTTCTCAGTGCCCCTGTAAACGAGACCCAGCCGGCATCATCAGCTCCCCTGCGCTACCGCCCTTGGGCGGAACAGAACCGCGAAGATCAGGAAAATGACGGCCGCCCCTATGGCGGGCACGATCCAGATCTGCCGCCAGTCGTGCACACCCTCACCCAGTGTATTCGCTTCCACCACGCGTCCCGAGATAATGGCGCCTGCGAAATAGCCGAGACCATTGGTGACGAAGTTGAGGAAACCCTGGGCGGCGGCGCGAATACGGGGGCCGGCCCGCTGGTCGGTGTAGATCTGCCCGCTCACGAAAAAAAAGTCGTAACAGATGCCGTGCAGGATGATGCCAAGATAGATGAGCCACATTCCGGTGCCGCTATTCCCGTATCCAAACGCGAAGTAGCGAAGGGACCACGCCAGCATGCCGGCCAGCATGATCACCTTTATCCCGTAACGCCGAAGCAGGAACGGCAGCGCCAGCATGAAGGCGATCTCCGACATCTGGCCGAATGTCTGGATGAACGCGGGGTCCGGAGCCCTGATCTCGTTCAGGAAGGCATTGGCGAAGCTGTAGTAAAACTGAAGCGGCACGCAGAGGAGAAACGATCCGATCACGAAGATGAGAAACGACCGGTCGCGGAGGAGCTGCAGGGCATCAAGGCCCAGCGCATCGCGAACACTGAACGGAGCTCCAGCGGACCGGGGCGGCGTGTGCGGGAGGACAAACGAGAACATCCCCATGACGATGGATGCTCCGGCCGCAACCCGCATCGGCGTCGCGAGCGCATCGGCATGGAGCACCTTGCCCACGAGAATACCGGCAGCGATCCAGCCGATCGTGCCGAGTACCCGGATCAGCGGGAAATCCTTGCCGGGATCTTCGACATGGTGAAACGCAACGGAATTGGTAAGTGACAACGTGGGCATGTAACAGAGCGCGTAGAGAATCAGGACCGGATAGAAAGACCCGAACGTCGTGCGGGTGGAGAGAAACCACATCGCGACGCCCCCGGCCAGGTGAAGCCCCGCAAGCAGCTTCTCCGAAGCGAAGAAGCGATCGGCCACAATCCCGATAAAGAACGGCGAGACCAGTGCGGCGATGGCGGTTGCTCCGTACGCCAGCCCGACCTGCTGGCCGGTGAATTTGAGCGTCTGCAGAAGGTACGTCCCCATGGTGACGAACCAGACTCCCCAGATGAAGTACTGGAGGAACATCATGGTGGAGAGTCTGAGGCGAATGCCGCTCATGGGAGCACCCGGATCTTGATGTTTCGGAAGGATACCCGTGCTTCGTGGTCCTGCAGGGCGATGTATCCTCGGGTGGCCCGCCCGTATCCCGGCCACTGATGGAACTTGCTGGCCGCTACTCTGGCGGACCATTCGGGACTGCCCAACTGATAGCTGACGACCTTCACGTCGTTGAGCCAGTGCTCGACTGAGTTTCCAGTGACGACGATCCGGACCGAGTTCCATTGTCCCGCCGGACGCACGACGCCGGCTGGTGCCGGATAAAGGCCGAATGCTGATCCGGCCGCAGTCGCGCGAGATTGCCCGTCCGGATGGTTCGCATCATCGAGCACCTGCATTTCCGGACCGGTTTCGTAGCTCGCATCGGCCGCCTCGCTAACCCGATATAGCACCCCACTGTTTCCGCCGGTTATGATTTTCCACTCAAGCGAGAGCTCGAAGTTTCCAAACTCCTCCTCGGTGACCAGGTCACCAGCTTCCGCGACCCTCGTGAGTGCGCCATCCACCACTCTCCAGCCGGCGGGTGCGGCCGTCTTCCTATAGCCCCGCCATCCCTTCGTTGATTCACCATCAAAAAGAAGCCGCCAGCCTGCGGCTTTCTCGCTGGTGCTGAGCACATTGATACGGCTGCTGCCCATCGCTGGAGCGCACCCCTGGGCCTCCACCCGCTGCGTGACTCCGAGCAGAAGGATTAACACAGAAAACAGTGCCGGGTAGAACCGGTTGGCTGAAATCAACGCGCTTCCCTGGAAAAGAGGCCGATGTCGTTGGAAGGCAATGATGGGTGAGCCCCATCACTGTGCCCGGCTGCCGAATACCCAACAATAGGGTGGTCCAGCACCCAGCGATAGCTTCAGCGGTCCAGAATCGAAAAATAATCTCAGGTATTTCAACCGAATCCTGCCGGAAGAAAGGCTCCGAATGTCGGACTTCACCAGGCCAAAAGCGGATTTCTCTGATGTCCAGTCAGGTTCCAGCTCGACCGCACCGGATACTCCCGGCGCACCTTCGCAGGCGCGAACATACACGGTCGTCAAAGGCGACAGCCTTTCAAAAATTGCCAGGCACCTGCTCGGCGATGCGAGCCTCTGGCCGCGCATTTATGAGGCGAACCGAAAGACGATCAGCAATCCCGACCTCATTCATCCGGGCCAGGTCCTGAACATCCCGGACTGAGGCGGCAGGAGGTGCGAGACGACTCTGACCCGTGAACCGACCACCGTTACGCTCCACTGGAGGAATTTGATGAGAAACACCACAGGAAATGTGATGAGTATGCTGGCCATTGCGGTTATCGCGACCGCTGGATGCAACAAAAAAGAGGCCAATGTACCGGCCGCGGATTCAACCACGATGAGCCAGGCCCAGGCAGTCCAGGTGAACTCGGTTGACGTCGGCCGCTCGGTTGGTTCTGATATGCGGGTGACCGGCTCCGGGACCGAGTTTGCGCGAAGAGACACGATTTACGCATCGGTTGCGACGAGCGGGACAGGTCCTGCCACCCTGGTCGCACGCTGGAGCTTCGAGGACGGCCAGGTCGTAGACTCGACCTCGCGCTCAATTTCGCCCATGAGCGATGCCGTCACCGAATTTCACATTACCAAGCCCAGCGCCTGGCCCATGGGTAAGTACCGGGTTGAGGTGATGCTGAACGGACGGGTCGCGGGAAGCCAGGAGTTTATGATCAAATAGCCGGGATGGGTGAGCGTCAGGTACCGGACGCTCATCCTCATCCAACTCGATCCGGCGCGACCCCGCTGTCGAAGTAACTTCGCAGATTCTCAACAGCCTTCATTCCCATCGCTTCCCGTGTCGTCAGTGTGGCGCTCCCAAGGTGTGGGAGAAGAACCACGTTCTCCATATGCTTGAGAGGCTCAGGAACTGACGGCTCGCCTTCGTACACATCCAGGCCAGCTCCGGCGATTGTTCTTTCTTCAAGTACCCTGATCAACGCCTCCTGGTCGACCACGTCGCCTCGCGCCGTGTTGATGAGATAGGCAGTGGATTTCATCTGGCGTAGCCTCGCCAGGTTCATGAGGTGCTTAGTCTCCGGCGCCACCGGACAATGCAGCGACACGAAGTCTGCCGCGCCGAGTAGCTCGGCGAGTGTCCGGACCTGACGCACGCCCAGCAGCGCGGCGTCAGCCTCGCTCACGGGGCGCGGAGTGTAGCTCAGCACCTGCATGCCGAAGCCCGCATGGGCCCTCTTTGCGACCGCTTTCCCGATTCTCCCCAGTCCCACAATCCCGAGTATCTGCCCCGCAACATCGGAAGCGAGCATATGAGTCGGTCGCCAGCCGCTCCACTGGCCGGCTCGCAGCTCGCGCTCCCCTTCCCCCAGCCTGCGCGCGACCATCAGCATGAGAGCGATTGCGATGTCTGCCGTGGCCTCGGTGAGAACCCCTGGTGTGTTGGTGACGACCACGCCTGCCCGCCTCGCCGCGTCCACGTCGATGTGATTGTAGCCGACGCCAAAGTTGGCGAGAATTCTCACCCGCGATCCCCCCGCAAAGATCGCCGCGGTGATGGGATCGCTCACGGTACAGAGCACGCCATCTGCCGTACCCATGGCTTCGGCAAGCTCCTCCGCGCTGAAGGGCCTGTCCGAGTCATTCAGTCTGACATCGAAAAGCTCCTGCAGGCGGCTTTCCACGGCGTCAGGCAGACGCCGCGTCACGATGACGACCGGACGCTTCGCGGTGGCAGGCATCAAAAGACCTCGGGGTGACGAGCCATTGCCCTTGCCTCAGGGTTCGACCGGGCGGAACTTGGAGCCATGATCACCTCGACGAGGGAGTTGCTGGAAGAGGTCTACCGGGCGGCGGTGGCGGCCGTCGAGCCGGGGCGCGCGATGTCTCGCGCCCTGGCACACATCATTGATTCACGCCCGTCAAGGCTCCATGTCATTGCTATCGGAAAAGCGGCATCCTCCATGGCACGAGCAGCATGCGACTTTGCTGGTGGCCTCGGCCGCGCGCCGGAAGGCGGCATCGCTATCGGCGTAAGCGCCGCCGGTCCGGGGCTGACGATCAAAAGCGTAATCGGTGACCATCCGATTCCCGGAGCCGCTTCGCTTGCGGCCGCGTCAGCGCTCGAGCAATATCTTCGGTCAGTCAATCAGGATGACGAGGTCTGGGTTCTTCTGTCCGGCGGCGCGAGCAGCCTCATCGCTTCTCCAGTTGATCACGTCGCCCAGGACGAGCTGGTGGAGCTGTACCGCATCCTGCTCGGCTCGGGGCTGGATATTCACCGCGTGAATCGTGTTCGGAAACGATTCAGCCGGTGGAGCGCTGGACGGATGGCGGCTGCAATCGCGCCGGCGGTCACCAGAGTCTTTGCGATTTCCGATGTTTCCAGTGATGAACCCGCCAGTATCGGATCCGGCCCGCTGAGTCCCGACCCCACCCTGGCGGCGGAGGTGCGAGCCATAATGATGGAATCGCTGGGTGTCGCGCACATCGGGCCATCGCTTGATCGATATCTCGGCGCGGTTGAATCCGGCCAGCTTCCCGAAACTCCGAAGCTCGGTGATGCCATCTTCGACAACGTCAGCTACACCATAATTGCCGGGAACCATACCGCTCTCGAAGGCGCTCGAGTCCGGGCTGAATCTTCAGGATGCCAGGCAACTATCGGCGGGACACTTACTGGTGATGCAGGCAGGCAGGGCCATGCGATCGCGAGGCAACTGGACCGCATCGCTTCCGACCGGCCTCACATCGTCCTATGGGGTGGTGAGACAACCGTCACGCTGCCGGCCAGCAGCAAAGACGAACCGGGAGCGGGCGGGCGCTGCCAGCACCTGGCACTTGCTGCAGCCCTCCACCTGTCAGATACCGGCAACCGTCGAATTACTCTCCTGGCCGCAGGGACCGATGGTCGTGACGGACCGACCGACGCGGCCGGTGCAATCATTGATGGTGAAACGGTCGGCCTGATTCGCCGGGCCGGCCTTGACCCGGGCGATAGCCTTGCCGCGCACGATTCCTACCGAGCACTTGAGAGTGCGCACGCGCTCTTCAAGCCGGGGCTGACTGGCACCAATGTGATGGACCTGGTAATTGGATTGGTCGAGCCCGGGTGAGTCGGAAGCACGGGCCTGCGTCTCAGGGATGGATCTCACCTGCGGGCTTGTAGTCATATCCGAGTATGACGCTGACATCAACCCGCCGAAGCGTATCGATCTGCTCGATCACCTGTCCCGTCCCCAGTGCTCTGGCCACCGTTTCGGCGGCCTTGCGGTCTCCCCGGCGAACCACGATGCGAGTGGAATCGGTGCTGTCGGCGTTGCCGAAGAGGACAACGTCCAGTCCCTGCTGCCGCAGGATCCTGGTGACAGTTCTCCCCAGCCCCTGCCGGCCGGTGCCGTTCATGACTTCAATGATGATCCGATTGTCAGCCGAAGGAACAGCGTAGGCGTGTCCGGGCACCTGGTCGCGCTTGAGACGAGCGGCGAGCACAACTCCAGTCACGAGGAGAAGAGCACCAGCGGCAATCAGCCCGATACGCGCGATTCGCGAGCGCACAGTTTGTTCCAGAAGCGATACGTAGGTTCGGGGATGGTCCAGGCGTTTTCTACCAGTCGCAGCAGCCGCCGGCGAGCAACTTCGTGGAGCACGCCGGTAAGATCGCGGGGAAGCCGGGCGGCAAGTTCAGCACGAGGCTCCACGTCAAACGCGCGGCCAGGCTCGAGGTAATCCGCGCAGTAAAGAATCCGGCCGACCATATCCCATTCAGCCAGCCCCACCGAGTGGTACCGCACGGCATCGAGAACACCGCGATCCACCTCTCCCTCACCCTTGGCGCGGGCCGCGCTTGCCGGCCCGTGCCGGAGCTCTACTGGTCCGGTCGACGAAGGCGCCCAGCGCACCAGGTCTTCTTCCGTGGCGTCACGAAGGGCGTCATGCAGCCAGGCCGCCCGCAACCACCGGTTCCGTTCAGAGTCAGGAACACCGAGCTCTTCCGCCCAGTCCGAAATGAGCAGCGCGACGCGATGCACATGCGCCACCCGCTCGGCGGTCATGATGGCCCACCCGGGAATCGTTGGCCGGAGTTCCGGCGGTGTGGGTCTGGGTTGCCGCGGCTCGCCGGTGCTCAATGCCCGGGCCGCTGAGTGGAGCGAGTGCAGAGCGCCAGCAGGGTTGCTCGAGTGATCATCGGACTCCCTGGCCTAGAACGATATTGTCGATCAGGCGAGTCGTACCGACCCGGGCGGCCACCGCAACAACCGTCCAGGCGTCGACCGTGTCGACCGGTTGCATGGATTCAGGTTCGGCGATCGCAATATACTCTACGCCGATAGCGGGAAACATGTGGAACACGCTTTCCATGGCACTCCGGATTCGGGAGGCACTCTTCTCACCCGCCAGCCAGCACTCCGCGGCCTTTGCCAGCGCGCGACTCAGCGAGAGCGCCTGCTCACGCGCACCATTCTTGAGATAGACGTTGCGACTGCTGAGTGCCAATCCATCGGCCTCGCGCACCGTCGGTACAATCACGAAATCGATGGGCCAGTCAAGGTCCCGAAGCATCCGCCGGATGAGCAGCGCCTGCTGCATGTCTTTCTGTCCGAAGCACACGACATCGGGAACCACCAGGTTGAACAGCTTGGCCACGACCGTGAGCACGCCCGCAAAATGTCCGGGCCGCGCCGCGCCTTCCCACCGCGACGCGGTTTCACCCGGGATGATGCGGGTTTCCGAACCGTGGGGATACATCGTTTCGACAGAGGGAACGAACAGCGCATCCACGCCGGAACGCTGCGCGAGCGCGCGATCCCGCTCCAGGTCACGAGGATAGCGGGACAGGTCTTCGTTGGGCCCGAACTGTAGCGGGTTGACGAAGATGCTCATGACGATGGCTTCCCCCCGCTGCCTGGCTGCGGTGACGAGCGACAGATGTCCTTCGTGGAGGAAGCCCATCGTGGGGACAAATCCAATCCGCTGGCCCTCGTCTCTTCGTGCCCTGACCCAGGCCCGAAGCTGGTCAGGCGAGGTGAATTCTTCCATGACTCTCAATCAAAACTGTGTTCGTTTCCGGGATAGGTGCCGTTTCGAACGTCGGCCGCGAAAGATCGAGCCGCCTGACGCACGTCCTCCGCCATGCGAGCATAGTGTTTCAGGAATTTGGGACTGAAGGTGTCATTCAGTCCCAGCATGTCTGGAGTGACCAGGACCTGTCCATCGCATCCGGCGCCTGCTCCGATGCCAATGGTGGGCACCGTCAGCGCGGCACTGATGCGGGCTGAAAGTGGCGCGGGCACCAGTTCGAGGACGATCGCGCATGCCCCCGCGGTTTCCAGCGCTCTCGTGTCTTCCAGCATGCGCTCGGCAGCCTTGGGTTCGCGGCCCTGAACGCGATAACCGCCGAGCGCATGCACGGATTGCGGGGTAAGACCCACGTGTCCCATCACGGGAATTCCCACCTCGACCAGCGCCCGGACGGTCGGGGCCATGTGAGCGCCACCCTCCAGCTTTACGCCCTGCGCTCCCGTCTCCTGCATCACCCGGCCGGCGTTTCGAATCGCATCAGGGATGGACACCTGGTACGTCAGAAAAGGAAGATCGATGAAAACCAGCGCCTCGCCACTCCCGCGGCATACCGCCTTTCCATGATAGATCATCTGGTCGAGCGTGGCACTCAGCGTCGTGTCCGCCCCCGCGACGACCTGGTTCACCGAATCCCCAACCAGCAGAACGTCTACTTCCGCCTGCACCAGCAGCCGGGCGAAGAGCGCATCGTATGCCGTCAGGACCACGATCTTCCTGCCTTCGCGTTTCATCGTGATCAGATCGAGAATCGACCGGGGTCGCTTTTCCGTCATCGCATTCCGTGGGGAAACGAAGGTGTCCGAAATCAGGGGTATACCGCTTGCGCGAGCGGCAAATCTACACTGGCGACCGGCCTTCCTGCTGCGCCATCACGCGACCGATCTCGGCGATTTCGCGCTGCCAGAATTCACGGTTCCCGAGACCCGGGTGAGGAATCGTCAGCTCAGGTCCGGCCATCACGATCCTACCGTAGCGAACGATGTCGATGTCCAGAGTGCGGGAACCCCAGCGTTCGGTACGATCCCGTCCCGCGGAACGTTCGATTGAGCGGCAGGCCGCCAGCAGTGCGCGGGGCTCGAGCGCCGTCTCCAGGAGAACCATCTGGTTGAGATACCCGGGCTGGTCCAGGCCGCCGAGCGGCGCGGTTTCTTCAATGGAAGAGAACGCTACAATGCGGGAGGATGGCAACCGGCTCAACTCATTCCGCGCGAGGCTCAGAAAACCTGAGCGGTCGCCAAGGTTGCTGCCCAGGGCCAGGTACGCTCGCTCGCTCGACAAAACTACCCCTCGACCGCGAAGGTCCTGGCAATATCCTGCAGGTGACTCGCGACAGCGCCGAGATCACGGATCGCCTGTTCCATCTCGGCGTGCCCCGATGTGGCCTGTGACGCGCGGCTCGCCATTTCGTTGGCTTCTTCCAGTGTGCGCCAGGCAACGGCCGCGATCTTGTCGATCTGGGAGCGAAGCTGGTCGAAGGCCCGCTGCTGGCTGGCGGCAGTGGTGGCGATGCGGCGCCCGTGCAGCCCGGCATCTTTGGTAGACTGGACGATGGCCGTCAGCGCGCGTCCCGCGGCCGCGCTCAGATCTTCGACGCCCATGACCACCTGCTGGCCGCGCTGCATCAGTGCAGCGACGCTCGCGACCTGCGTCCCGATCAACTCCAGCAACATCGCCGCTTCGCGCGAGGCCCCGGCACTCTGGGCGGCGAGATGGCGCACCTCATCCGCGACCACAGCAAAGCCCTGCCCCTGCTTGCCCGCCCGGGCAGCCTCGATCGCGGCGTTCAGCGCTATCAGGTTCGTGAGGTCGGCAATTTCCCGGATCGAGCCAATAAATTCGTTGATTCTTCCCGTGATCCTGCCGAGTTCATCCACCTGCTGGCTGCTGTCCGCCACCACGCCTTTCAGCTGCACGAGTCGTTGGACGGCATCGCCGATGGTGACCTGGCTGTTGGCGGCAATCTCACTCGCGTTCTCGGCCGCCTTGACTGCCTGGGCGCCTTCACTGGCCATATCCCCGACAGCGACCGCGAGCGAGGTTGTGGTTTCCAGGCCAGTCTTGACCACGCTTCCCTGCTCGGCCATTCCGTCCCGGATGGATTGCGAAGCCGCGGCAACGATCAGAGTGGTTTGCCGAAGCATCTCAGCGTGACGCCCGAAATTCTCTACCTGCCGGCCGATGCGTTCCACCGTCTCCACCAGCGGCTGCCGCAGGTCGGCGATGTGTATCGCGGTGGCGAGCTGCCCCGCGAAGGTGATCACCGCTTCCATGTCGCGCGGACGGTACGCGTGGCGCTTGTGGTGCTCCAGCTCCAGGGTTCCGATCATCTCGTCGCCCAGTTTGAGCGGAGCGATGAGAATGCTTCGGGCATGGGGATCGGGAGTGGTGATGCGGGGGTCCTTGGACGAGTCCTGGATCACCAGCGCCTGTGCGGTCCGCAGCACCTCAGCCCGGAGGGCTTCGGCATCGTAGAGTGGTTCGGATCTCGTGTCCCGGCCGTAAACGCCGCGATATATCAGCGATGCGCCGGACCCGGCAATCCGGTACACCCGCATGTCTCCCCAGTCCAGCAGCCGGTGCGCAAGGCGCTCCATTTCCGCGAAGCTGTCCTGCAGGCTCAGGTTTCCTGCGATCACCTTTTCACGAACGTGGACCTTGTTCAGCTCTTCGGCGCCAATAGCGTCTTCCAGGATCTTTTTGGTCAGTAGTCCGATGACGCTCACCACCACGAGAACCGTAAACCATCCCACTGTGGACAGCGTGGCCATGGCGCCAACCACCACGAATACCGCGCTCGCCGTCAGCAGATAAGTGAGCAGCTCGTAACGCAGGATGACCAGCTTCTCGTCGCTCTCCAGCTTGTCCCGGAAGAGCAGCGTGAAGTAGAACATGGCGCGCGAGAGAAAAAAGTACATCGCGAGCAGGGTGACGGCCGCCGGCAGGTAATCGAGCGAGAGGTGGGAGGGACGGGTAACCTGCAGCACCCCGGCGTAGAGTCCAAAGGCCGCGATGAATGCGATGACTTCCCGGCTCGCATTGACCAGCGAGGCGAAGGTATTCTTGCGAACCCAGAGCAGATCGGATCCAAATACACCAAGGCCAAGGACGAGGGCCACGGTGCCGGGGCCGGCCACCATGCCACCGAGCAGGGCCGGCACACCGATCTGGGTCAGGTACGCATACTTCGTGAGCGAGATCTGACCGCCGCGAAGGATGATGACCATGCCCAGAAGGAGCAGGGTCAGCATCGGGTGTTGCGACCACCGGAGATCCGTGGAAACCGTCGCCAGGGTGACCGAAATGCCGACGATCACCAGGAGCCTCGCGTACCACTCGAGAATGGTTCGAACGTTCATCGGGACCCGTCCGCCCGGTCGAGCGCAACACGCAGGTCATGCAACAGGACCCGGCCGGCTTCGACACTGGTCGCCAGTTGTTCCACGAGCGCGCTTCCAACGACGACGCCATCGGCCAGCCCGGCCACCTGCGCCGCCTGCCCCGGGTCGGCGATGCCGAATCCAACCGCGACCGGAAGAGACGTCGCGGCGCGCACACGGTGGACCGACCCGGCGAGCCCGTTATCGATACCCGCAGTCGTTCCCGTCACGCCAAGTCGTGCAATGAGGTAGATGAAACCCCGGGCATCGCGCACCGTTTCCCTGAGCCGAGCATCGCTGGTCGTGGGAGCAACCAGGCGAATGAGATCGAGCGAGCTTGCGCCAAGCTCCGATTCAATTGCGCTGTCGGCGCCGGCGGGGAGATCGGTCAACAGCACTCCGGCGACACCGATTGCCGAGGCATCGCGCAGAAAACGGGTGAGACCGTAGTGGAGAATGGGATTGAGATAGCTGAAGACGACGACCGGGTGTTGCATCCTGGACTGCTCGATCAGCTCGAGGGTCCGCGGCAGGGTCATCCCCTTCGCCAGCGCAGAATGGATGGAGCGCTGAATAGTTGGACCATCGGCCAGCGGGTCGCTGAAGGGGACGCCCACCTCGATGATGTCCGCGTACTCATCAGCGGCCTGCAGCATGTCGCGGCTCGCGTCATAATCCGGGTATCCCGCCGTGCAATAGGGAATGAGAGCGGTGCGTCCCCGCTGCCGGAGATCCGCCCATGCGGAGGTCAGCGACGGATCAGACGAAATAGTCGCCGACCGTGAGCCCATAGCGATCCGGATTGGTGACTTTTACGATCGAACGGAGGAACGCGCCGCTCCCGTCCTGCTCGGCCAGATTGTACCCGTGCGACGGTGGAGGAATGACCGCGCCGTTCGCATCGATGACGAGCTTGACGAGGGGCCGATTGAGAAACTGCGGATCCGGATTCGCCGCCGACACAACCGCGACTTCAAAGGTGTCCAGGATGACGCAGGTCCCGACCGGGTAGACACCGATGAGATTGATGAGCGCTTTCACGATGACATGATCATAGCCGCGCCGCGGGTTCTCCCACATTTCCCGCAACACTTCGTCGGGCTGAATCGGCACGCTCTGGTAGGACCGGCGCGTGGTGGCCGCATCGAACCCGTCCGCCACCGCCACGATGCGCGAGAAGAGGCCCAGCTCGCGTTCCCGCACCACCCGGGGGTATCCGGTGAGGTCGATCTTCATATGATGCTCATGCGCCACGACAATCGAGCGATAGGGAATCTCGCTGTAGCCGCGCATTTCGAAGAGTGTCAGTGCGCCAAGCCAGGGATGGGCCTGGATGACAAACCACTCTTTCTCGTCGAGACCGCTCGTCTTGTTGAGAATCTCGATGGGGATTCGCGCCTTGCCGATGTCGTGCATCAGTGCCGCGAGCCCAAGATCGTAGAGCTGTAGCCGGGTAAATCCCACGCGACGGCCAAGAGCGACGGAAAAGATGCAGACGTTGACCGAGTGGGTAAACGTATATTCGTCGTAATCACGAATCGTTGTCAGCCCCATCAGGGAGGTCTCGTTATTGAGCACCTGGTCGACGATAGCCTGCACCGCGCGTTTCACCTTCTTTATGCTCGCGGTCCGGCCCATGCGAACACTGTTGACGACCTCTTTTGTGACGGCCACGCCCTGGGAGTAGGTGCGCTTCGCCAGCTCCTTGGCCCGTTCTATCTCGTCCAGCTGTTCCTGCGTCTCGACGGTGGGTTCAACCTCGATATGACTCACCGCGGCGTTCTGCAGGCGCTCGCTCAGGGTCATCAGCTTATCGGGACTCTCCTCCATGCTCGCGAGGTTGAGGAGAAGACCGACAAAGATCTGCCACTCCCGCCGTTCGACTCCCTGACGGACGTGCAGGGTTCCGATGTCGAACGACGCAAAGGTGGCCAGGATATAACTGAACGATGCGTAGTTCTCGAGCTCGAGCCGGAGACGGGTCGCGTTGATGAAAAGGAAATCGCCCGAGATCCGAAGCTCGATCTCCTCCTCGCTCGCGAGCAGGCTCACCGCGGCGGACTGCAGGTCATCAAGCGCTTTCTGCGCGGTGGCATTCTCAATGGGGTAAAGCTTGAGACTGCGAAGCCCGGTATACAGCGCGAGAAGAAATTGCCGCCCGCTGTGCCGGAGCGCGCCTTCCCCGCTGCTCGCCCGCGGCACCCCTTCCGGGACCTGGGCGCGGGAAGAGAGACGATGCTGATCGTTCATCGTCCGGGGCCTCGAATGCTGGTGGATTCTCGAAGAGCGCGATTCACCGCGTTCCGGACGACGAGATCCTTGTCACTGGCGACCTGCTGCAGCACGTCCCGGGCTTCCGGCGTGCCCAGGCGACTGAGTGCTATGGCCGCGCACGCGCGGCTCTCGGCCGTCTCCTTCCGTTGGAACATCCCGCCCGGAATGAGAATCCGGGCCAGCGGATCCAGTGAGGCAGTACCAGCGATCAGGGCGTACGCTTCAAAAAAGGCAATTCGTTCGGTGAGGTCCGCGCCCTTGAGTCCCCGATTCAGTACCGCGTTCTGAATTCGCTTGAGCGCGTTCTTGTACCCCCGGTTGCCCAGGGAGCGCACGGCGGTAATCCGGACTTCGCGGTCGGCATCATCCAGTACACCCTCGATCGTTCCCATCGCCCCCGCGGTCCCGATCTCCACCAGCGCCTTGACGCTCGCCAGCCGGATGTCCCGCTCGGTGTGCTTGACGGTGAAGCCCAGACCGGGAACCGACCCCTGAAGCTTGAGCCGTCCGCAGAGATCGATCGTTCCCGCCAGCGCTTCTGAATCGGAAAGCCCCAGGAGACGGAGAATCTCGCCGGGGCTCCCATCGGCGAGACGCTCGGAGGCCTCGACAAGGAGCTCGCGGATGGTTGGCGAATTGAGCCGAGGCAACCAGACGAGAATGGTCTCCAGAGAGGAAGGACGCAGCTCCCGGAACAGCTCGCCGAGGTCATCGGCGGAAGGCGCGGCCGTCGCTTCATCCACCGCCTGGAGCAGCTGGGTCAGCACAGTCGGTGCACTCAACTGGCTCCGGAAATTGTCGAGACGTTTCCGCTGCTCGTCGGTGAGTCCCTTGGCTCGCTCACCGATCACCCGCACCTCGCGGAGGATCACGGCCACCGACCGGAACTCCCCGGCATTGAGCAGGTTCGGCATGAGCGTCTCGAGGATGCCGAACAGCTCGGCCCGGACGGCGTCGTCGGTCTGGAGCTCCAGCAGATCCAGCAGGATGTACAGCGTTGAGCTCCGGAAATCCTGCTGGTATTCCTTTTCCAGGGCACTCACCATGTAGGCGATCTCGGCTTCATCGAGGAAGTAGAGGGTCGAGTCGAAATCCTCCATATCGACGATTCCGGTCCGGCCCGGTGTTTCCTCCGTCGTGGATTTCGCCTCGGTGACTTCTTCCTTCACCTGCTCCTGGACCACCTCGGGCGCGGGCCCGGTACCGTGCTCGCCGGTGTATTCCAGCAATGCGGCGTCGGTGAGAAACTCGGTGAAGCGGTATTCGATGTGTTCGAACTGCATCTCCCAGAGCAGGGTGTTGAGATCATCATCGGCGTCCGCCGTGAGCAGCCGGGCCTTCTGCACGACCTCCAGGAAGCGGGCAACCTCCACCCTCTCAGCGCCAGGCTTGAACGTGAGCACGCGCATGCCATCCTTGTACAACGTCCAGGCCATGCTCTCATTCTTGCCGGGCTGGTGGTAAACGACCAGCTCCTCCCAGACGAAGTCTGTCTCCACGATAGACAGCACCAGCTCATCAACGCTCTCCCATACTGGCTTGAACGCGTTCATGATGTTGCTGTGCGCCTTCTGATAAATCGGATTGTTCGGCAGATACATCTGAAAGGCGCGAAGCGCCTTGACCATGGTCTTGATCAGCTCCTCGACCTGGACCGTCGGAAGAACCGTGGGGCTCATAGTCGGCTCACTCACCGGACGCCCCCGAGCATTGTCGCGACCTGTTCGACATCTTTGTCCCCCCGGCCGCTCAGACCTAGCAGCACCACAGCGTCCCTGTTCCAGCTGCCGCGTACCCGCTCCAGCCAGGCAAAGGCGTGCGCAGTTTCCAGAGCGGGAATAATCCCCTCCAGGCGGCAGACCCGCTGAAATGCGGTCAGGGCTTCGCTGTCGGTCACGGCTTCATAGCGGACTCGTCCGGAATCTTTGAGGAAGCTGTGTTCAGGTCCAACGCCAGGATAGTCGAGTCCCGCGGAGACCGAGTGAGCCGGCAGGACCTGGCCATCTTCGTCCTGCAGCAGGTAACTGAGCGAGCCGTGCAGCACACCGGGCGACCCGGCGGTCAGCGACGCGCTGTGAGCGCCGGTGCCGAGGCCGTGACCGGCCGCTTCAACACCCACGAGATCAACGCCGGGGTCGTCGAGGAAGGCCGCGAAGAGTCCAATCGCATTTGAGCCGCCACCCACGCATGCCGTGACCACGTCCGGTAAGCGACCTGTGCGAGCCAGAACCTGGGCCCGTGCTTCGGTTCCAATCACCGATTGAAAATCCCGCACCATGCGGGGGTAGGGATCAGGACCTACAACGGAGCCGATGATGTAATGGGTCGTCGGAACATTGGTGACCCAGTCACGCAACGCTTCATTGGTCGCATCCTTGAGCGTGCGAGTGCCAGATTCGACAGGAACCACCCTCGCACCGAGCAACTGCATCCGAAACACATTGAGCCGCTGGCGCTCGGTATCCTCGGCGCCCATGTACACCACGCATTCCAGGCCGAATCGCGCGCAGATCGTCGCCGTCGCGACGCCATGCTGCCCCGCCCCCGTCTCGGCAATGATTCGCTTTTTCCCCATGCGACGGGCAAGAAGAGCCTGGCCCACCGTATTGTTGATCTTGTGCGCGCCAGTATGGTTCAGATCTTCCCGTTTGAGGAAGAGTCGGCAGCCGAGATATTCACTGAGGCCCGCCGCCTCGGTGAGTGGTGAAGGCCGTCCCACAAATGAGGCCAGAATGTCATGATACTCATTCCAGAACGCGGCATCCGCTCGCACACTGTCATAGAGAGCGGCCAGCTCATCCAGTGCCGCGATCAGCGTCTCGGGGACGTACCGTCCGCCGTATGCGCCGAATCGGCCCGCGTCGGAACGTTCAGCGGGAAGGCTGATGACCAAGCACTGCCTCAATAAACTTCATGATTCTATCAGGGTCCTTGACGCCGGGGCGGAGCTCGACGCCGCTGCTTACATCGACAATGTCCGGGTGTACTGCTTCAATGGCTTCCGCGACGATTTCCGCCGTGAGTCCGCCTGCCAGAACCATCTGATGACCGGGAAGGCGCGCGCGCGCCTCGCGGGCCAGGTCTAAAGGTAACGATACTCCCGTTCCTCCCAAGGCATCAGGGACGCGGGCCTCGACCAGGACGGCACTCGAGCTTTCGCGGAGCAGAGCAATCCCGTCAAGGTCCTCCGGAAAGGCCAGCCGGCCGACCCGCCAGACGAGCAGACCCGCATCGCGCAAACGGCGGGCGACAGAGACGGGATACGGCGTATGCAATTGAGCTCCGGCCAGCCCGAGTTCGGCGCACACGCGTAGAATTTCGAATACCTGCTGGCCGCCAAACACACCAATGACAGGAATACCACGGGCAGCAACCACGATGCTTTCGGCAACACTCGCGGTGACTCTGCGTGGACTCCTGGCAAACACCACACCGAGGTATGATGCGCCGGCGCCAGCGGCAATCGCCGCATCGTCGGGCTGGGTGAGCCCGCAGATTTTTATGCTAGCGGCCACGACGCACTACCTGGCGAATCTGGCGAACGAGGGCACCCGGATCGGCCAGACGCGACAGCGCGGTGCCGACGAGAACAGCATCGGCACCGGCTACGGCCGCTACGGTTACATCGCCTACTGTGGACATGCCGCTCTCGGCAATCGCGACACAATGCGCCGGTATCAGTGGAAAGAGGCTCCACGCCCTGGGCGTATCGATGGTAAATGTATGGAGGTCGCGGCTATTCACTCCAAGTATATCGGCTCCCGCTTCCAACGCCATAGTAATTTCGGTTTCCGTGTGCACTTCGACCAGCGGCTCCAAGCCGATCTCGCGAGTCTTTTCGATGAGCCGGGCGAGCAACCCGCCGCTCAGGGCTCGAACGATGAGAAGCACGGCGGCTGCTCCCGCGGATCGAGCTTCGAGAATCTGAATCTCGTCGAGAATGAAATCCTTCCTGAGCAGCGGAGTTGGAACCGCCCGGCTTACCTGGGTGAGATCGGCAAGGGATCCTCCGAAAAAGGGCTCATTCGTAAGCACCGAAATCGCACTCGCCCCACCATCAGCATACGCACGCGCATGGGTAACCGGATCGAGGTCCGCGATCCGACCGGCGGAAGGCGAACGACGCTTGATCTCGGCGATCAACCCCAGAGTGGGACCGAGTAGGGCGCGGCGGAAAGAAGAAGGAGAAGGCCGGTGGGCGGCGGCCTCTTCGAACTGTTCCCGGCATTCCCGTAGTAAAGGAAGCCGTTGTCGGGTTTCCTCGAGGATGGTGTCGAGCGTCGGCTGTGTCATCCCCTTGCTCTTCGGTGGCCATTCGGGTAATATGCTTCGGCTTCCATTCGGTCAACCCCGGAGACGGATCTATGCCTCTCACCAAACGGCAAAGCGAAATTCTGATATATCTGCAGACGTATATCGCCGACAACGGGTATGCGCCCAGCTTCGAGGAAATCGCTGAACACTTCGAATTTCAGTCGCTGGCCACGGTACACGAGCATCTCACCAACCTGGAGCGGAAGGGATACATCCACCGCACCCACAACGAGAGCCGGTCCATTGAGGTTCTCCCCCCACGGGGACAGTCGGGGGCCACCGAGATTCCTATCCTCGGAAAGGTCGCGGCCGGTACTCCCATAGAATCGCTCATGCACGAGGAGACGCTGTCGGTTCCCGATCAGCTCCTGCCGCGACGCGGGCCTAACTATGCCCTCAAGGTGCAGGGAACCTCGATGGTCGACGAGCATATCATCGATGGAGACTATGTTGTCGTGCATGGCCGTAATTCGGCCGAAAATGGCGAAATGGTTATCGCCCTGGTGAACGGTAGTGAAGCAACCGTTAAGAAGTTTTATCGTGAACCCGGTGGGTGGATCCGCCTCCAGCCAGCCAACGAAACGATGCAACCCATGCGTTTTCAGGAAAGGGATGTCCTCATCCAGGGTGTCGTGGTTGGTGTCATCCGGAAATACTGAGCGCCAGCGCGATCACTATCCTGGCAAGCCCGCTGGCGCAGCACGACGCAGGTCCAGCAGTACCCGGCCGGCGGCGCCACTCGCCAGAGAGTCCCTGGCCCGTTCGGCCGCCATCTCGAGCGACAAGCCATCTTCCGAGACATAGATCGCAGCCGCGGCATTGAGCAGCACCGCGCACCTGCCCGCTTCGTCACCCGCATCACCCATCAGGAGCCGTTCCGTACGAATCGCATTCTCAGCTGGGCTGCCGCCGGCGAGCGCGGTCAGGTCCGCACACTCGAGTCCCAGAGTTTTCGGGTCCAGCATCCAGGTCGTGACCTGGTCGGACCTGACTTCCCACACCTCGGTTTCACCCGCGGGACTGATCTCATCCATCCCGGCCCGGGCGTGCATGACAAGCGCATGCTTTCGATTCAGCTGCCGCAGTGCCTCAGCGACGACCGGCCCACGGGAGTTCTCGAACACGCCCATGACCTGCCGCTCGACGTGGGCGGGGTTGGCCACCGGCCCGACAAGATTCATGATCGTGGAGACACCAAGCTTCTTTCGAATGGGTGCCACGTGACGCATGGCAGGGTGATAATGAGGAGCATACAGGAAAACGAGGCCGACAGATGCGAGAACCTTCTTCGCCTCTTCCGGACCCAGGCCAATGTCGATGCCCAGGGCTTCGAACAGATCCGCTGACCCGGAACGGGTGGTGTGACTCCGATTGCCATGCTTCGCGATCCGCACACCGGCTCCGGCCGCAACGAAACTTGCGGCCGAGGAGATGTTAAAGGTGGGCGTTCCGCCCCCTCCCGTCCCGCAGGTATCGACCAGCCGGTCCTGTACGGCATCGACGGTGATCATCACCGCACGGAGCGAGTCTACCGCGCCCGCTACCTCGTCGGCGTTCTCACCCCGGGCCCGGAGACCTATCAGCAGCGACTCCACCTCCGAGGGGTCGGCCTTTCCTTCCATCAGCACATCAAAAGCGCCTCGAGATTCTGCCCGGGAAAGTGAACGGCCTCCGGCCAGAATGCGAATAGCTTCCGACAAGGCTGATGAAGGTACCTGCGACGTCATAGAACCTGATGGCGGGCGTTGAGCAGGGAGTGAGGATTCCAAGGCTCACCGGCCTGGCATGCACGTGAAAGGGATGTCCGAAGATAATGGAATCAGGGCGATGTGGTGATCCGAATGACAGAGGCACGACATGCTCGAATGTCGATACTGGCCCTCCCGGAAGGACCTCCAGGAGTGACCGTTGCCGGCCGATCGTGGCTCCTCGATTGACGCCTCTAATGTCTGAGCAATCAATGGTTTGCGTGGCTTGAATGCGACCATCAACCGGGCTAGATTGCGCCCGTGAGCCGAACATTTCTCGCGATACTTCAGTTCAATGGAAGCGATTTCGTGGGATGGCAGCGCCAGAAAGTCGGACGATCAATCCAGGGCGAGTTTGAAACGGTGCTCGAGCGCTTGTGTGGATCGCGGGTTCCAGTGTTCGCGGCGGGACGGACGGACGCCGGCGTGCATGCCAGGGGAATGGGGGTAAGCCTCACGCTTCCGGCCAGATGGACCAGCGAACCCCTGCGACGCGCGCTCAATGCGCTGCTTCCCGAGGACTGCTGGATCGAACGTATGCACGAAATGATGCTGGGCTTCCATGCTCGCAAGAGCGCGCTGGCCCGGCGTTATCATTTTCTGATCGGGACGGATGAAGCATCGGCATCGCCTTTCCGTCATCCATACGAATGGTCTCTCGGTCGCGCGCTCGATCGCGAGGCCCTCGCCGAAGCCGCGGGAGCACTGACTGGTCTTCACGATTTTCGCGCCTTCGCCGCGAAGGGCGAGGCCAAGCCGCATTACCGTTGTGATGTGCGCGTCGCGCGCTGGACCGATCGGCCCGACGGCGCCGGCGTTCGCTTCGAAATTGAAGCCGACCGGTTCCTGCATCACATGGTGCGATTTCTCGTCGGGACCATGGTCGATATCGGCCTGGGACGAAGGCCGGTTGCCGATATGCAAGTGCTGCTGGCCCGATCGGACAACAATGGAACGAGTCCTCCCGCCCCTCCAGAGGGACTCTACTTCATTGCCGCCGAGTATCCGAAGGCGTGCTTCATCGACCCGCACGAGGTCACGTGAACAGACACGAGCAGCTGGCAGGCCATTTCGTCGAACGACTGCGGATCCTCCCGGCCCTGCTTCTGCTGTTCGCGAGCGCCTGCAAGAGTGGGCCGAAGGATGCGGGGTTTGTTCTGCGGGCCGATGCGGCCACCCAGACTGCTGAACGCAACGCCGCTCTCGATACTTCCCGCCGTACGGCAATCGTAGACGCCGCAAGCCAGGTTGGTCCCTCCGTGGTCAGCATCAACGCGATGACGCGCCGACAGGTCGAAACGCCGTCGATGTTCGACTTCTTCATCCCGCAGACCCAGGAGCAGCTGGTCCCGGTTGGCGGCACCGGATTCATCATCCGCGCGGATGGGGTGATCATCACGAACCAGCACGTCGTCGCCGGTGCCGAGCGGGTGATCGTCACCCTGCGCGATGGCACGGACCTCCCCGCCAGGGTGCTCGGCGAAGATCCCATCACTGACATCGCGGTGCTCAAGGTAGAGCGCGCTGGTCTTCCAACGGCCCGGATCGGGCGAAGCCGCGACCTGCTCATCGGCGAGTGGGTTGTCGCTCTCGGCAATCCATTCGCATTCCTCCTCGGCAACTCCGAGCCGACGGTAACGGCGGGCGTCATCAGCGCCAGCGGCCGTAACATTCTCCCCACCCGCGACCAGGCTGGTTTGTATCTCGACATGATCCAGACCGACGCGGCGATCAATCCTGGAAACTCCGGCGGGCCGCTGGCGAACAGCCTGGGTGAGATCATCGGAGTGAACTCGTCGATTTTCTCGTCGACGGGTGGCTCCGTGGGACTCGGCTTTGCCATTCCGATCGAGCGCGCCATGCGAGTCGCCGATGAGATCGTGCGCAACGGAGAGGTACGGCGGGCGTGGGTTGGACTCGAGGTGGCGGGCGCGGAGAGTATGGCCGACTGGAAAGCCCAGGGCGGTGTGGTGGTGGTCAGCGTAGCGCCAGGCGGTCCAGCGGCTCGGGCGCAGATCAATCCGCGAGACGTGCTCGTCGAGGCGAACGGCCGGAAGCTGCGTAACTTTCTCGACTGGGAAGCCGTGAAGCTGGATCTGCACGTCGGCGATTCCGTGCGCCTGCGACTGCGCCAGGGGAGTACGGTCACGGATCGTCTCATTGTGACCGGCGACCTGCCCACGGTCACCTCGGAGAAGGTCAGCGTTCTTCGCGGTATTGATCTCATCACCGTGACGCCTGGCGTCCGGGCCGAACGGGGACTTCGGAGTGACCAGGGAGCGCTCATCTTCCGGATCACGTCGCAGATCGCCCAGGCAACCGGCCTTCGTAGCGGCGATGTGATTCTAGCCGTGAATCGCACAATGATCCGGCGGGCCGAGGATGTGGGGCAGATTTTCAGCACCGCGCCTCAGCGTCAGCCGATCAGAGTCCACATCGAGCGCGCCGGGCAGTATGCCTTCACCGACCTGGTGTTCCGATGAGCGAAGACGGATACCGATCGCCCCTGGGCACGCGTTATTCGTCCCCCGCGATGCAGCACATCTGGGGCGACCGGCACCGGATCGGCACCTGGCGCCGGCTCTGGCTCGCCCTGGCCGAATCGGAACGAGAGCTGGGCCTGGTCATCCCGGACGAAGCCTTTGCGGAGATGCGGGCCCACCTCGACGATGTCGATCTGGCGCTCGCGGCGAAGTACGAGCGACGCTTTCGGCACGATGTCATGGCGCATGTGCATACCTTCGGTGACCAGGCTCCGAATGCGAGGCCATTTCTCCACCTTGGCGCAACCAGTGCCTTCGTTGCGGACAATGCCGACCTGATCGTCATGCGAGCGGGGATGAAGCTCATCCTCGGCCGCCTTATTGCCGTCCTCGAAGCGCTGGAGAACTTCGCCCTCCGCAGCCGCAATATTCCCTGCCTGGCGTACACCCATTTTCAGCCGGCCCAGCTCACGACCGTAGGCAAACGCGCGACACTCTGGATGCTGGATTTCGCGCTCGACGTGGAAGACATGGTGTATCGCCTGGACAGTATGCGGCTACGAGGCTGCAAAGGGACAACCGGGACGCAGGCTTCTTTTCTCGAACTATTCCACGGCGACGACGCCAAAGTGCGCGAGCTGGATCGCCAGGTCGCGCAGCGGATGGGATTCTCCCATCTCTACCCGGTGACCGGGCAGACCTACACCCGTAAAGCCGACAGCCACATCGTGGACGTGCTGAGCGGCATAGCCCAGTCAGCGGCCAAGATGGCCAACGATATGCGGCTGCTGCAGCACGAAGGCGAGCTGCTCGAACCGTTCGAGTCGGAGCAGATCGGCTCCAGCGCAATGGCCTATAAACGGAACCCCATGCGGGCGGAGCGGATCAGCGGTCTCGCGCGATTCGTAATCTCCCTGCAGGCGAATCCGGCGTACACGGTGGCGACTCAGTGGCTCGAGCGCACGCTCGATGACAGCGCCAATCGGCGACTTACCTTACCCGAAGCGTTCCTCGCCGTGGATGCCATTCTCATTCTGGCGACGAACATTGCCGCCGGGATCGAAGTCCGAGAAGATGTCATCCGCCGGAATGTGAACGAACAGATGCCGTTCATGGCCACCGAACGATGGCTCATGCTCGGCGTGGAAGCCGGCGGGGACCGTCAGTCGCTGCATGAGGTCGTTCGCCAGCACAGCATGACCTGCGCGGCCGCCGTGAGCCGGGGCGAAGCCAACAACCTCCTCGAATGTCTCGAGCAGGACCCAGCCTTTGCAAAGGTTCCCGCAAAAACGCTGCGGCAGGAACTGGAACCCCTCAAATACACGGGAAGGGCTCCGGCACAGGTCACCGAGTTCCTCGATGAATTCATTCATCCACTCATTCACCGCGCCCGTCCTCACGCCGGTCAGGCAGAAACCGCACAGGTCACCGTATGAATACTCTCGTCCGCAGTCAGCTTCCGCTTCCCCTGCTTCGCCGCGGCAAAGTCCGTGAGGTCTATGAGGTAGATCGCGATCACCTGCTCCTCGTCGCCAGCGACCGGGTGAGCGCGTTCGACATCGTGATGGACCAGGCCATTCCGCGAAAAGGCGCCGTACTGACCCAGATCAGCGCCTTCTGGTTCGAGAAGCTGAAGGATGTGATCCCTTCACACTTCGTCACGAGCAGCACCTCGGCCATCATCGAGCGCATTCCCGCACTGGCAGACTATCGTGATCAGCTTGCCGGCCGCGCGATGCTCTCCATCCGCACGAATCCGGTGCCATTCGAGTGCGTCATCCGCGGGTATATCACCGGGTCGGCATGGGCCGAGTACCGGGACAAGGGGACCCTCGCCGGGGAGCCACTGAAGGAAGGACTCAGAGAAAGTTCGCGCCTCGATCCGCCGATCTTCTCTCCAGCGACGAAAGCCGAAGAGGGACACGACATCAACGTCACCTTCCGGGCCGTGGCAGATGCGCTGGGCAATGATGTTGCCTCGCGGCTTCAGGACGCGAGCTTCAAGGTCTACACTGCCGGGCGGGATCACGCTGCGACGCGGGGAATCATCATCGCCGACACGAAATTCGAATTTGGCTTTGATGGAAACGGCGTGCTGCGGCTCATCGACGAAGTCCTGACACCCGACTCATCGCGATTCTGGCCGGCAGACAGATACCAGGAAGGAACCGGCCAGCCGAGTTTCGATAAACAGCCGCTGCGTGACTATCTCGCGGGGCTCAAGAAAGCCGGTCAGTGGAATGGCGAGGCTCCGCCGCCCACCCTGCCCGACGAGATTGTCGACGCCACGAGCATCAGGTACCTCGATGCCTATCGGCGGATTACCGGGACCGATCTGCCGGAGGATGCGTGATTCGCACCGCTCCGGAAGGCCGCTGGTTCATCGTCGCGGCCCTGGTGATTCTGGTGGTGCTTCTCTTCACCCGTTACTGGTGGTTCGCCCTCCTCTGGCTGCCGATTGCGGTCTGGGTCGTGGCGTTCTTCCGGGATCCGGTCCGCGAGGGAGATCGGGGCGAGCGGCTGATCATCGCGCCTGCGGATGGCAAAGTGGTGAGCATTCTGAAGGCGCACGAGCCGGCGTTTCACGATGCCGAGGCCGTCCGGATTTCAATCTTCATGAACGTGTTCGATTGTCACGTGAATCGCTATCCCTCGACTGGAAAGATCACGTATCGCCATTACAATCCCGGCAAGTTTGTCAACGCCGCCGCGGAAAAGGCGAGCCTGGAAAACGAGCAGTCCTCCGTGGGACTTGCCACGGCGCAGGGAAAGATTCTTGTCCGGCAGATCGCCGGGCTCATCGCACGACGCATTGTCACCGATCATGACGTCGGCCGCGAGGTCACCCAGGGTGAGCGGCTCGGCATGATTCGCTTCGGATCCCGAGTCGATGTCTTCATCCCGCCAACCGCCCGGGTGCTGGTGAAGGAAGGAGATCGTACGGTGGCCGGCATTACCGTTATCGCCGAATGGGCCTGATTCCCCGGCGCCCGCGCTTCCGCCGCCCCAACATGCGCGGGGTGGTCGTTGTCATGCCCAGTGCGTTCACGCTGGGCAACCTGTTCTTTGGATTCTGGTCGATGGTGAGTGCCGCCCAGGGCAACTTCATCTGGGCCGGATGGTTTCTCGTCTTCGCCGGCATCCTCGACATGCTGGACGGTCGGATCGCGCGGCGGGCAAACGCCGGCACCCGTTTCGGCGCCGAGCTGGATTCCCTGGTGGATTGTATTTCGTTCGGCGTGGCGCCTGCCATTTTCATGTACTTCCTGGAATTCCAGACGACTGGGCGCTTCGGGTGGGTAATCTGCTACATCTACGTTGTCGCGGTGACCGCTCGGCTCGCCCGGTTCAACATCATCGCTCACGGCAAGCCCCACTCCAACTGGTTCGTAGGTTTGCCGAGTCCATCGGCGGGAATGACACTGGCGACGTACTACGCCTTCAGCCAGACGCCCTGGTATCAGGCATCGATCGCGTACCTGAATTTCCAGAAGCAGGGGCTCGTCATCCTGATTCTGCTGCTGTCTTCACTGATGGTGAGCAATGTCCGCTATCCCAAATTCCCGGGGATTGGTTTCCGGAGCTTCAAGGGCCTGCTGGGCACCGCCTTTAACATCGCCCTGCTGGTCGGCGGTATTCTGTTCCCTGCCTATGTCTTTTTCCCTCTGGGGATGATTTACATGACATTTGGCCTGCTTCGATCCACGGCGCTCGGCCTGCTGGAGCGCCCGGAGCAGTCGGACGATGCCAACGATGAGGACGTGCTGGACGAGGACCCGGGTGACGAACCCATCATGGATACTGACGTAAGAGAATTCACTGAATCGCGGCGACTCGCAGACCGCCGCAAGGAATAGGTCGTGACCTTCCGCGCTCACATTCGCGTTGTTCCTCGCACTGGCCTGCTCGACCCCCAGGGCCAGGCTGTGGAACACGCCCTGACCGCTCTTGGTTTCTCAGAAGCAGCCAACGTGCGAATCGGCAAGGCCATTGAAGTGGAAGTGAAAGCAGGCTCTCGCTCGGAGGCCGAGCAGCGGGTACGCCAGATGTGTGATAAGCTCCTGGCCAATCCGGTGACCGAGGATTACCAGGTTCAGATCGAGGAACAGTAGTATCAAGTCTGAGTGCTGAAATGCGAAGCGATCAGCGATTCGCCCGATAAGGATCTCAATGAGAGTCGCCGTGGTTCGGTTTCCTGGCAGTAATTGCGATTTCGACTCCCTCTACTCGGCACGACGGGCGGGAAGCGAATCCTATTTTGTATGGCATCG
Source organism: Gemmatimonadota bacterium (assembly GCA_039932125.1). Taxonomy (GTDB): domain Bacteria; phylum Gemmatimonadota; class Gemmatimonadetes; order Gemmatimonadales; family GWC2-71-9; genus DASYPP01. The sequence goes on along the minus strand of JBDTQP010000001.1, from coordinate 671 downwards.
CGACACCGACTTGCAGAAGCCGGACTTTGTCGTACTTCCTGGTGGCTTCAGCTATGGTGATTACCTGCGATCCGGGGCCATCGCCCGGTTCAGCCCGATCATGGAAGCGGTGCAGCGCTTTGCTGCCGAAGGCGGACCGGTACTCGGCATCTGCAACGGGTTCCAGATTCTCTGCGAGGCGCACCTGTTGCCAGGCGCCCTGATGCGGAATCAGCGACTCACTTACGTCTCCCGGCCGGTACATCTCCGGGTCGAGCGGACTGACACACCATTTACCTCGTCGTACGAACCAGGCCAGATCATCAGGCTCCCCGTCGCACACGGCGATGGGCGCTACACGGCCGATGCCGCGACCTTGCAAGAGCTTGAGAACGAAGGGCGGGTCGTCGTGCGTTATGCGGCCCCCGACGGGTCGCCGGCGAGCGGTGAGGAGAACCCCAACGGATCCATGAACGCGATCGCTGGCATTTGCAGCGCGTCCGGCAATGTGGTCGGCCTCATGCCCCATCCTGATCGCGTCACCGATGCCACGGTCGGACCAGTTGATGGACTGGGTTTCTTTCAGCTTGACCCGCAAGCGGTAAGCGGTAAGCGGTAAGGCGGACGCACGCTGTGCGCTTGATGTATCGCTCGTCGCGTGTGAAATGCGTTTCCGCTCAACATGTGCTGTT